>NZ_JAUBVF010000054.1:0-43488 GCF_036705685.1 Microcoleus sp. AT3-A2 | reverse complement strand
CGACTGATTGTCGGTATGATCGAATCAATGACGTGGCAATCGCCTGACTCACTCTTTTAAGATACAAGGGGCGGGTTTTACCAACCATAATCGCCAAAAATTAATAATCTTATAAACCCGCCCTCACCCAACGGTAAGCCTCAATGTACATTTTTTTCCTGCGATCAAAGTCAAGGTTGATATAGGTTATTAGTTGTGTGGGGGCGGGTTTATGAGGTTGTATGCGTGCGTCGAATATTATTCGTAAAACCCGCCCCTACCAGACCATTGCTCAACCTTGCAAAACTTCAATTAAAGCATCGCCCATTGCCCGACAGCCGACGAGTTTCATGCCTTCCGACATGATATCACCAGTACGATAACCCCGATCCAAAACTTCTACAACTGCTTGCTCAATTTTATTAGCAGCTTCCGGTTGATTTAAGGCGTAGCGCAGCATCATTGCCGCACTCAAAACTTGGGCGATGGGATTGGCTTTATCTTGTCCGGCGATGTCCGGTGCGGAACCATGCACGGGTTCAAAAACTCCCGGCCCGCTTGCTCCCAAACTAGCAGAAGGCAGCATCCCAATGCTACCAGTTAGCATCGCCGCCGCATCGGAAAGAATGTCGCCGAATAAATTGCCCGTGACAATTGTATCGAACTGTTTCGGCCAGCGAATTAACTGCATGGCGGCGTTGTCAACGTAGAGGTGAGAAAGTTCGACATCAGGGTATTCTGAAGAAAGGGCAATAATACGATCGCGCCACAGTTGCGAAACATCCAAAACATTCGCTTTATCAACGGAACACAGCCTTTTTCCCCGCTTCCTGGCTGTTTCAAAAGCGACTCGCCCGATTCTATCAATTTCCGACTCGGTGTAAGCCATCGTATTGACACCGCGTTTTTCGCCTGTTTCCGTCTCAAAAATACCTTTCGGTTTGCCGAAATAAATGCCGCCTGTGAGTTCGCGGATGACCATAATATCCACGCCTTCGACAACTTCCCGTTTCAAACTAGAAGCATCAACCAATTGCGGTAAAATAGTCGCAGGACGCAAATTGGCAAACAATCCCAATCCGGCGCGCAGTCCTAATAATCCAGTTTCCGGGCGCTGTTCGCGGGGCAAATTATCCCACTTGTAACCGCCAATTGCTGCTAACAATACTGCATCGCAGTTGCGGCATTTTTCCAGTGTTTCTTCTGGCAGCGGATTGCCTGTTGCATCAATAGCAGCGCCGCCCATTAAAGCTTCTTGAAATTCAAAGCCGATGTCCAATTGTTGACCGACAAGTTTCAGGACATCTACCGCCACAGCGATAATTTCAGGGCCGATGCCGTCTCCTGGTAAAAGAGTGATGCGGTAGTTTTGAGTCATATCGATTTTGGAGGTTTGATTTGAGATTTGAGATTGAGAGTTAATGGGAATTCTTTGGAAATGCAAGACATTCTCACAAGGCTATAATCATATCAGGATAAGCAACCTCAGAATTCATTATGACATTCCCGACTTACCCGCCTGCTCAAGCTGAACCGCCTTTAGACCCCCGGCAGAGTTTGCCAACAATGTATGATTTACCTAGCGAAGACCCAAAGGAGCCCGGTTTGCCCGATACATTTCATTTAGATCAGCCGCAACTCTTGGAATTCACCTTTTTGCCGCCGGGATGGGATGCGGAACAAGTCTTTACAGCCAGTGACCTAAATTTGTATTACGATGCAACACAACCGCGCTGGCATAAACGCCCGGATTGGTTTGCTGCGGTGGGTGTGCCAAGGCTTTATCAAGGGCGCGATATGCGTTTGAGTTATGTAGTTTGGCAAGAACGGGTAAATCCGTTTGTGGTGGTGGAATTGCTATCGCCGGGCACTGAAGATGAAGATTTAGGGCGGACTGTTCAGCAAGCTGGGGAACCGCCGACTAAGTGGCAAGTTTATGAACAAATTTTGCGGATTCCTTACTATTTTATTTTCAGTCGCTACACGGATGAATTGCGAGCTTTTCATCTTGTAGGAGGCCACTATGAACCGGCAGAATTAATTGATGGGCGGTTATTTATTCCTGAGTTGCAGTTGAGTTTAGGTTGGTGGCAAGGCACTTATAAGAGTATGAATCGGTTGTGGTTGCGGTGGTTTACGGCCCAAGGAGGGTTGATTTTGAGTCCGGGTGAAAGGGCGACGGCGGCGGAACGGCAACTGATTGAATCTCAACAGCAAGTAATTGAAGCTCAACAGCAACTGACAGAATCTCAACAGCAACTGACAGAATCTCAACAGCGAGAGGAAAGACTAGCGGCGCGGTTGCGGGAACTAGGCATTGATCCTGAACAGTTGGTTTAATAGTTCTCGCACCCAGGCCTGGTGAAACCCGTTTTCAACTCCTCGAATCCGCGCAACAGGAGTGAAATAAGATAAAAACAGTTCGATCGCACGCACGTACAAAAAAATCGGCAAGGAGTCGCACCAGTGGCAGAGGGCGAAGGCATACCAACATCAGCACAGATTGATTATCGGGACTATTCTTGGGCATTTTGGCCAGTTGTCCCCCTCTATCCCTACAGCAAGCGGCGCACCATCCGCAAGGAAATAGTCAAGGACACAATCTGGACTTTTGACCAGCTACAAGGCATTTTTTACGTGATCGTCCCGATTCGGATGACAGTAATTAAACTAGAACCCGAAGGCCTTCTCGTCTACGCCCCGGTTGCACCGACTCCTGAGTGCATCCGCTTGGTAAAAGAGTTAGTAGCAGAGCACGGCGAGGTGAAGTACATCCTGCTGACAACGGTTTCGGGCATCGAGCACAAAGTTTTTGTCGGCCCCTTTGCGAGGTGTTTTCCCGAAGCGCAGGTGTTTGTCGCCCCGCAGCAGTGGAGTTTCCCGGTGAATTTGCCGCTGAGTTGGCTGGGTTTGCCGGCGAAACGCACCTCTGTACTGCCGTTTGACAGCAGCAACACGCCGTTAGCGGATCAATTTGACTGGGCAATTCTCGGCCCCCTCGACCTCGGTTTGGGCAGATTTGCCGAAGTTGCGTTATTTCACAGACGATCGCGCACGCTGATGTTAACAGATTCCATAGTTTCGATTCCCGAAAATCCGCCCGCGATCGTCCAACTCGACTCTTACCCGCTGCTGTTTCACGCCAAAGAAAGCGCCTCGGACATTGTGGCAGACACCCACGAAAATCGGCGCAAAGGGTGGCAGAGAATCGCCTTATTTGCCATGTATTTTAGCCCCAGCGTGCTGGAAGTGCCACCGTGGTCGGAGGTATTTGCCAGCGCACGCAAAGCGCCAGAACGCTCTAGGAAAGCTTATTTCGGGTTGTATCCGTTCAAGTGGAAAAGAGATTGGGTGCGATCGTTTGAGGCTTTGCGGGGAGGAGGGCGGTTGTTTGTGGCGCCGATTTTGCAGACTTTGATTCTCAACCGCGCGCCGAGGGAAACTCTTGATTGGGTGGATCAAGTGGCGAGTTGGGACTTTCAAAGGATTGTACCTTGTCACTTCGATGGTGCGATCGACTCCCGGCCGCGTGAATTTCGCCAAGCATTCTCGTTTCTGGAAAAGCACTCGCCTGTTAATTCCTTACCCGAAGACGATTTTAAATTGCTCAGGCAGATTGATGCGGGTTTGAATAAAACTGGTTTGGTTCCGCCTGCGAAAGACAAGATTTAATCTTACATCTTCCACCTTTGTTAAGCACAGGCAAGATGCCTGTTCCACACAACTCAATTTTCTTGTGGAACGGGCCGGAGAGCCCGTTGCTAAACAGGTAATTAAAAAGGGTGCAACATCTCAGTTTCATCTTATACCAAGTTGCGTTCAGACGTACAATCATAAGTGATACCAAATTGGGGTATAAACCGTAATTCCATGAATAAGAAAAACTTTTTGCTGGTACTCTGTCTGTTGCTACCAAGCCTAGTCATAGGCTGCAAGCAGCCACAAACCTCTCAACAAACATCAAGTCCCTTTGTCCCCACACAAACCACGACCATCCCAGGTTGGAAAAAATTTGAGGGACGCGGTGTACAATTGCAGTTACCGGAGAGTTATAGCGGCGGAGATCTCAGCCAATATCTGGACGTGGTGGTTCAGAAGCTGGAATCTTTGGGGCCCTACTATCAGCAGGTAGCTCAGTCACTCAAACAGAATCCATCCGCATTCGTCATCTGGGCTTTTGACTCGAAGGTTAGTAAAGCAGGTTTTCTGAGTAATGTCGCTATTGCTATAGAGTCAGTTGGACCTACAGTGACAATAGATACATACTTGGATCTGATTCCTAAACAATTACCCAGCGAATTTCGTGTCGTGGAGCAGAAGAAAGTGTCGCTTGACCGCTATCAGGCAGGTCAGATCGTGATAGAAGCAACAATTTCCGGTGTAACTGCCAAACAGATAATCTACACGATTAAGCAAGGGAGCAATATGTGGATTGTTGCATTCTCTACCACTGCTGAGGAATTTGAACAGCGCAGGCCAACGTTTGAACAAAGTATTAACACGTTTTCAGTGAGCGATTAGCTCGACTTTTTTTCCAGCGAACATTGTAGGTCTGTTGTATAAGCTGATACTAAGTTGCTTTCAAAGAGCTTATTCTAAAATGTGGGAAATAAGTCATTGAGCGCAAGCGTTCCGGATTAGATGCTAGATTGACAAGTCCATGACAAAGTTAATCGACTACCTTAGACATTGACTTGAATATTCGGTTATTAAAGTAGTTTTCTCGTAAATCTTCCCACAGATGTTCAACGGGCATTAATTTGGGGCTATAAGACGGTTGAGTCAACAGCCGAATATTTTCGGAAATTTCCAAATTATTTGACATTTATCACCCTCAACTAGATTCTACATCACAATGCAACTTGGTATTACATCTTGCAGCATTCTTAAGAACAGGCAAGAGGCCTGTTCCACAAAACTCAATGTTATTGTGGAACGGGCTCTCCGGCCCGTTGCTAAACAGCTAATTGAGAATAGTGCAACATCTCAGTTGACTCAGATATCTGTAGGGACACGGCAACGCCGTGCCCTTACCTTTCGCACTTAAACTCATCAAACTTCACCACTTCAGACTCCGGTTTCCGCGTATCAAAATAGTAGCTGCTAACCGTACCATCGCCCGTATCAAAAATAGTAAAAGCCGTAATATCATTGCTATCAATATACGGCAGCGGCCGCCCATCTTCTGCCAACAATGGTGCAACAGTCGGCACCACAGGTTCCAATCCGTTCGGGTCTCCAATAGCGCTGTAATCTTCCCGATATCCCGGCGGCACAAATCGGCGCTTTTCCCCCGCAAAAGCACCGTAACTGTTGCCCACATTAGAAGTCTCCAAAAAGTGCATTCCGCTGGAACTGACAAACCGATTCCACAAGTGCGAATGTCCGTAGAATACCAACTGCACCCCCGCTGTTTCTAGTAGTGGCACTACATCCCGAATCAGATAATCTTGCTGTTTCGGATACTCGTAACGCACCATTTTAATCTCGCCATCGAGAGCGCGATCGACTATTTGCACTGGATCAGTATAAGCAGGTACAATATTGTCACCCAGAGAATGCGGCGGGTAGTGAAACATCACAATTTTATATTTTGCCTGCTGGAATTCCGCACTTTTTAACTCTTGTTGCAGCCAATTATATTGAGCGCTACCCTTGACAATCGGCTCAAAAATATGCTGTCCGTATCCCCATTTTTCGGGATTATTAAAATCTTCGTCCCGTTCGCGATACCTGCCTCTGGCACCCGGATCTAAATTCGGAGTCCGCCAGATATTCGCAACGTACAAAGTCACTAACCGCACGTCGCCAAAAGTCACAGCATAGTAATTTTTGCCTCCCGGTAAATTGAAAATCTCGTCATAGGTATCGCTATTAAAAGTATTGTTTTTTAGCCATATTTCGCGCACTGAAGGGTCATTATTGGGATTCAAAGATGCAGGACGTTGAGCGTATATTTTCTCGGCAGCGGCGCGGGGAAAAGGATCGTTAAATTGGTCATCGAGTTTGCTGTGGGTTGCAAAGCGACCCATGATTTCGTGATTGCCAATGGCGGGGAATAAAGGCGCGTGTTGGATCAGTTCGCCGCCGCTGTAAACGGTTTTGATGCCGTTTTTGTCGAGTTCGGAAAATGCGCGACCTTGCAGAGAGGGAAAAAAGGCGCGGCCTCGGTCGTCGTCAAACCATTCGGAAGCGCGATCGGGTATATTAACTAAATCCCCTGCCATAAAAACCGCGTCAACTCTCCCAATTGTTTCGGCTACTTTCTGGAGATTTGCTGCTGTCATAGGCATCAATTGATGGTCGGAAGTTAGGAGAATTTTGAGCGCACTTCCTGCTGCTGGTGTGGGAGAAAGAGTGAATATTTTGCTGGTGACAGATGCGCCGTCTTTCCTTTCGCTGGTGACTCGATAAGGAATGCGAACACCGGGCATTAAATTGGGGACTTCTGCTTCGTGGCGCCAGATGTCGCGGACAATTGGATTGCTGTCAATTATGCTTTGTTTGATTTCATCGGAGATGCGCGAGTCTTTGTCTTCGCGAGTGTGGCTTAGCTTGGTAGTATTTGCCGTCACAACTTGATTCAAATTTTCGCCGTAAGCAACAGTGTTGCGAGTACCAGCAAACTCGGTGAACCAGACAACTCGCACCGAGTTTGCTGTTGGAAGTTGCAAAAACGGATCGGTTAAAAGCTGAGGTTTGTTAAGGTAAGATTGCATCATGAAACCTAGCAATAGGACAATCAAAATCAAAACACCAAAAAACCAGGGATTGCGAGAATAACCTTGAGAAATTTCTACTTTATTGGGCAATGGTGTCAACATAAGTCATTAGCCATTATTTTGTAGGGGCGCGTTTCAGAAGCCAAACAGAACTCCCCTCCCAAATACATATAAACTCGCTCCGCCAACTTTAAATTTTAAACTACCAACATTATCAAAAAGTTAAGAAATTAGTAAAATATCTCACATCTAACAAACTTCAACCATTTTTTCACATCTTCTGATCTCTCAATTCTCTTTCTCTGCGCCCTCTGCGCCCTCTGCGGTTCCTTAAAAAAAATTATCAAAAATGATTGAGACTTACGATATAACATTCTTAACACCCTTCCTTCAATCTAAAATCTAAAATCTAAAATCTAAAATCCCATGACCCGCCACCTTCTCAAAGCTAACTGCAAAACCGTACACTTGGGCGGTTTTTCTCCGAATATCGAACCTGCTTTAAGAGTGGATTCGGGCGATCGCATCGATATCGAAACCTATTCAGGATATTATGTTGCTGACAAAGCGCCGCCCGAATTTCTCACCCCCGAATTTTTAGATATTTGTCAGAATTTGCCTCCCAACCGCAAAGTTGGCCCTGGGCCCCACTTGCTGACAGGCCCCATTTATGTTAACAATGCCGAACCGGGAGACGTTTTAGAAATTCACATTGAGGATGTTTACCCGATTTTATCAGTAGGATTTAATGCAATTCGCGCGGGATGGGGAGCTTTACCAGAGTATTTCTCAGAACCTAAATTGCGGTTTATTCCGCTAGATTTAGAGCAAAAAAATGCTGAATTTCCTGCAGGTAGCGGCATTCGGATTCCCCTGCATCCTTTTTTTGGAATTATCGGCGTTGCCAATGCAGAAATCAACCGTTCTTCTATTCCTCCAGCGCGCTACGGCGGCAATATGGACAATCAGGAACTCCAAGCAGGAACGCGGTTATTTTTACCTGTTTTTATGCGGGGCGGTTTACTGTCCATCGGCGACGGACATTCGGCACAAGGAGATGGTGAAGTTGACGGTACTGCTATAGAAACTTCGATGAATGGGACTATTCAAATCATCTTACGCAAGGATTTATTTCTGATATTTCCGTTTGCAGAAACGCCCACTCATATTGTGATTATGGGATTTGGTAGAACATTAGATGAAGCGTTTGAGATGGCGGTAAAACAGACGGTTTATTGGCTGCAAAAGTTTGCAGGTTTCCAAGAGGAAGATGCTTATGTTTTGTGTTCCCTCGCGGTAAATTTTCGGATTACGCAGGCTGTCAACAATCCTCAAAAAGGAGTTCACGGAATGATGCCCAAGTGTATTTTACCAGAGGTGAAAATTATTGGTCACGGAGTGTGAGGTAGTATAATAACACGCGATCGACCAAAAAATTAGGATCGCGATCGCACAAACTACACAAATTTGTCACTGCTGTGGTCGATCGGGAGCGCGATTCTGTTGACAATTAAGGTTAAAATGGGATAAGTTACAAAATCTACCTAAATCGAACTCAACATGAAAAACCAGACTGACGATGTTGCCAAAAAAGATTTAGTCGATCGAGCTTTTGGGAGTGCAGAAATACCCGATCCGACAGCGTGGGTGCACGAACATTATTTTCTGGCTAATTTCGCCGATACTCTGGCCCACATCCAAGAACATATGTCTGAAGACAGTTGCGACATCGGCGAGAATTGTGACTCCGGTGAGGGGATATTATCGATCGATGCCAAAATTAGAGATATGTTGAGAGCTACTTTTAGCGACGACGGCTGGCAGTATGTCGAAAGTTTATTGTGAGTTTGGTACAATCCCTAAGTATTTGTACCTTCATAAGTTGACCTCGTAAATGATACCACTTTCACAAAAGAATGCAACTGTAGCCGGGTGATCTAAACCCTTAGATCATTCTTGATCCCCAATTTTTTAATCTCAAATATCAAATCTCAAATAATATCACTTTCCTCCCCCAAGACAGACTCGCAATTCAGACTGCCTGCGTGCATTTCCACCTCAATTTGAAGTAAATTTGACTGTTGTGATGTAGGATACTTTAGATGGGGGGGAAATTACTGTCGCTAGGAATTTCGATCGATCGCAAAAACGCCGCACTTTCTTCTGGCAAAGCAGTATTGATAAACATCCCGCTGCCCAACTCAAACCCAGCTTGCTTGGTGACTCTGGGAATAATTGCAATGTACCAGTGAAAGTATTTTGTTGCCCGTTGGGCGATCGGCACAGATCGAATATTATAGTTGTAATCGGGATTGTTCAATCCGTAATAAAACTTAGCCAGTACAGTTTTCAAAGTATCAGCAAGATCCGTAATTTCCGCATCAGTAATTTCATCAAACGAAGAGGAATGCCGGCGCGGAAAAATCCAAGTGTGAAACGGTGAAAGTGCAGCGTAAGGGATAAAAGCCACAAAATGTTCACTCTCACAAATCACTCTTTCCTTCGCCGCTAATTCATCTTCCAAAGTCCGGCAAAACAGACATTCTCCGGTGTCATCAAAATATCTAATAGCTTCGTCGATGCGGCTACGAAATTGGCTGGGTACAACTGGCGTCGCTGCTATCTGCGAGTGGGGGTGTTCCAGAGAAGTTCCGGCAGTTTCGCCGTGATTTTTGAAGATAATAATTGTTTCAATGTAAGAATTTTTTCTAATTTCTACATAGCGCTGGCGGTATACTAAAAGTATGTTGGCAACTTCTTCCACACTCAACAAAGCTGTCGTCAAATCGTGTCGCGGATGTTCTACAATTACCTCGTGAATGCCGATTCCCGCCATCGTGCGGTGAATGCCCGATGATATCCTCATCCATTCTGCTGTCGGGGAGAGGGCGGGATATTTGTTGCGAATTGCCCTGACTTTCCAGCCAGTGCGTGAAGCGAAGCTATCCCGTAGGGAATCGCCCAAACGGCAAGTTTCTAAGGTTCCATCTTCCTCATTTCCCACGCAAAACGGGCAATCGGCACGGTGCGGTGGCACTAATATTTCGCACTTTTTTTTGTTAGCGAATTGATCCGGTCTTGTCGCCCTTTCGGTGGCGATGATAACCCAATCTCTGGTAATTAAATTTTGTCTAAGTTCAGACATTTTCTTACCTTCAGTTTCCGGGTCAAATTCTATCTTATTTTAGAGAACAAATTGTAGTTTGTCACTCAAGAGAGCAAACTTTTAACAAATCTTAATTTATTATTAAAGCGGCAGTTTCTAAACAGAAGTTAACAACATTTGGAGCCAGCGATAGAGGGCGATTAGCGACTAAAGGTGTTTCCCCCGATGTTACAGAATATCTGTCTAAGCAGTAGGGGTAAGCACAGATTTTAACCGCAGAGATTAAGCCAACTGCAACTGCACATTCTGCAATTTGCAAATCGCTTTCAACACTTGCGCCAACAAGAGCGATCGCTCCCTGTCAGTCAAACTCAAGTCTGGTAAAATCTGATAAGTACAAGGATTGCCGCGCGTCAGATACACAAACTGATAGTTACGTCCATTCGTCGTCAATCCCCAAACAGACGATTGCTGCTGCAAACTTTTATAAGCATAAGTCAGCAATTGCGGCAAACCGGCCCAAGGATCGATCGCACTATTTTTCGCCTCGACTACCAAAATCCAAAACTGTGCCGCCGCGAGCTCTGCATCCGGCTGATTTACCGCTAAAATATCCAAGCGCCCTTTAATTAAAGTATCCCCATCCTCAACCTCGATCGGGATGCTATCTTCCATTGTCAGCACCACAGGAACTTTAAAAAATCCCGTTAATCTCATTAACGGTGAAAGTGCTAAAAACTTAACCAATTCTTCAGACACTTTACCTGCTTCTAGATACCGCCAAAAGTCATTGCTGATTTCCCACAGTTGCTGCTGTTCAAAATCCGTCAGAGGTTCCAGAGAGAAAAAATCAGTAAAACCTCCTCCTGTTTGTCTTTCCAATTTGAGAAGGCGGCGAACGTCGTTTAGCGAAAGTTGGCTTGCTTCTAAATTTTGGGTCATAGCTTTAATTTAATTAAATTTTACTAACTACCTAATTATAGCTGATATAACTTACCAAAAAGTATAAAAAATGTAGCACAATAATTAGTAACAATAATCAAGCATTAAATAGGCTAAAAAATCCTCTTCATCGGCGTTAAGCGGCCTTCATCGGCGAGAAAAAAAAGAACAACCTCTCAACCTATTACAAAATTTCCCAAAGTCTTAAGGAAAATAAACATACTTTTGCCCCAACTTATGCAAAGAATAGTTAAAAAGACTAACCGAAGTTAAAGTTAAAATCAATGTCACAAGATACCATCGAATCAATTCTTCATGAAAAACGCCTATTTCACCCGGCCGCTGAATTCTCCGAAAAAGCACACATCAAAAGCTTAGAAGAGTACCAAGCCCTCTACGATAAAGCCAAAGCTGACCCCCAAGCATTCTGGGCAGAACTTGCCGCCCAAGAATTGCACTGGTTCCAAAACTGGGATACCGTGCTCGACTGGCAGCCGCCTTTTGCTAAATGGTTTGTCAACGGCAAAATGAACATTTCTTACAATTGTCTCGATCGCCACTTAACCACTTGGCGCAAAAATAAAGCCGCCCTGATTTGGGAAGGCGAACCCGGAGACTCGCGCACCCTCACCTACGCGCAACTTCACCGCGAAGTCTGCCAAATGGCGAACGTCATCAAACAATTGGGAGTCCAAAAGGGCGATCGCGTCGGCATTTATATGCCCATGATTCCCGAAGCTGCGATCGCCATGCTAGCCTGCGCCAGAATCGGTGCAGTACACAGCGTTGTTTTTGGCGGTTTTAGTGCAGAAGCTTTGCGCGATCGGCTAAACGACGGCGAAGCAAAACTCGTCATCACCGCTGACGGTGGCTTCCGCAAAGATACCGCCGTCGGCCTCAAAACACAAGTAGACAAAGCATTAGCAAATAATGCCGTACCCAGCGTTACCAACGTTCTGGTAGTTCAGCGTACCAAACAGCAAATTGACATGGAACCGGGGCGCGATCTTTGGTGGCACGACTTGCAAAAAGACGCCTCCGCCGACTGCCCCGCCGAACCGATGGACAGCGAAGATATGCTGTTCGTACTCTACACTTCGGGAAGTACCGGCAAACCGAAAGGTGTCGTCCATACAACAGGTGGTTATAACCTTTATACCCACATGACAACCAAATGGATATTCGACCTCCAAGATACCGATGTTTACTGGTGTACTGCTGATGTCGGCTGGATTACTGGACACAGTTATATTGTCTACGGGCCGCTGTCCAACGGTGCGACAACTTTAATGTATGAAGGTGCTCCTCGCCCTTCAAATCCTGGCTGTTTTTGGGATGTAATTGAAAAATACGGCGTCACCGTTTTCTACACTGCACCCACCGCCATCAGAACATTCATGAAAATGGGCGAACACTTGCCCAACGCGCGCAATTTGTCCTCTTTACGATTGTTAGGAACCGTCGGCGAACCGATCAATCCCGAAGCTTGGATGTGGTATCAACGAGTAATTGGCAACTCGAATTGTCCGATCGTCGATACTTGGTGGCAAACAGAAACCGGGGGAATTATGATTACCGCTTTGCCCGGTGCAATTCCTACAAAACCCGGTTCTGCAACCCTACCGTTCCCCGGAATTTTGGTCGATGTTGTTGACCAAGAGGGCGAACCAGTAACTAACGAAAGCGGCGGTTATTTAGTGGTGAAACATCCTTGGCCGGGAATGATGCGGACGCTTTACAACGATCCCGATCGTTTTCGCCGCACCTATTGGGAATATTTGCACCCGAAAGATGGCGAATTCGTGTACTTTGCTGGAGACGGCGCGCACAAGGACAAAGACGGTTATTTCTGGGTAATGGGCCGCGTTGACGATGTAATTAATGTGGCCGGACACCGACTCGGAACAATGGAAGTCGAGTCAGCTTTGGTATCGCATCCAGCGGTGGCGGAAGCTGCGGTTGTTGGCAAACCGGATGAGATTAAAGGTGAGGATATTGTGGCTTTTGTCACGCTGGACAACTCCCAGCAACCTAGCGATGAATTGGCTAAGGAATTGAAGCAGCACGTTGTTAAGGAAATTGGGGCGATCGCCCGTCCCGGCGAAATTCGATTTACTGATGCTTTACCGAAAACGCGAAGCGGTAAAATTATGCGGCGGTTGCTGCGTTCTTTAGCTGCGGGAGAAGAGGTTTCTGGGGATACTTCGACTTTGGAAGACCGGACGGTTTTAGATAAGTTGCGGGGAGGTTCGTAGGGGTATGCAACCGCAGATTTTAGCTGATTAACGCGGATGAACGCAGATGAATTTCCCATCAGATCATCTGCGTTTATCTGCGTTTATCTGTGGTTTAATTGTTAATTGGTTTATTTACCGCGCCACAAATGAACCGCATCGGGGTTTATTTCCGATCTTACTTGCAGCCACTCCTCTAACAAGTAGTCATCATCGACTGCTTCTGAATGCTGTTCGTCTTTGAGAATTGCCAAGACGTGAACTCCAGACGGATAGTTGACATGACGGATTTCTGGGTCATATCCTAAGTCTTGAATTTTTGCTAAAATGCGATCGACAGCACCGGCAACAGTAAGATCAACGGCAAGAATAATTTGACCGAGTTTAGCACCCGGTTTTACACATTCCAGAACCGCCATTATTGTTTCTCCTTATGCTATCTTAGATATTTTTACTGTAGCAATGAATTATTTGGCTCATCTATTCTTATCAAAAGGCACGCCAGAATCCCTGATTGGCAACCTCTTAGGAGATTTTGTCAAAGGAACGGCTGTCAACCTTTATTCCGATGAAATTAGAAAAGGCATCGATTTGCACCGCAAAGTAGATACCTACACGGACTCTCACCCAATAGTGCGATCGAGTAAAAGCCTTGTTTGTGCCGAGAGACGCAGGTTTGCGGGAGTTTTGATTGACGTGTTTTACGACCACTTTTTGGCTAAAAATTGGCTGGAATATTCAGAAATTCCGCTTCCCGATTTTTCTCGCCATGTCTATAAAATCCTGCAAGACAACCGCGATATATTGCCTGAATCTCTCCAGCGGGTGCTGCCAACAATAATTTCCCGCGACTTGCTTTCATCTTATCAGGAAATTGCCGAAATCGGCATCACTCTTACAAGAATGTCGGCCCGAGTCAAGCGGACAAATAACTTGGCAAGCGGCATAGAAGATTTGACAGCTAACTATCAGCGCTTAGAATCAGATTTTCGATATTTTTTCCCCGACTTAATAAAATACGCCACAGTTGACAAATATTAATACAAACAACAAAAATTACAGTTGCTATTGATAGCGAACTCGTGTATGATTCAACCGATATGTGCATGAAATCTTAAGTGCAACAGGGTTGAAAATATGGCAACCAGAATTCCGAGCCTGCAAATAACTAAAGTAGTTGATGGCGACAGCATCAAAATTTCTCTCAACGGCAAAACCGAGTCTCTGCGGCTGATTTGCGTCGATACAGAAGAAAGTCATCCGGGAGGCTCCAAACCTGTAACTGCGGCGGGGAAAGCAGGTACGGAAATGGCTAAAAAATACTTCGCCACAGCAGATGGCGGACTTGCTCAAATTGACATAGAATTTGATACAGACGATGCGGTTGAAGTGGCTCTACAAAAACACCGCGACAACTACGGGCGTCTCCTCTGTTACGTACATAAAAATGGAGAAAATTACAATCTTAAACTGATTGAAGAAGGCTGGAGTCCCTACTTTGTCAAATACGGGCGCTCCAGATTGTATCACCGCCAAATGACTGAAGCAGAATCGGCAGCAAAAGCTTACAATCTGATGATTTGGAATCCGATTATTAATGCCAAAATTCCTTCTCGCAACTATGCTAATTTACTGCCTTGGTGGTCGATGCGAGGCTCGATTGTTGAAGAGTTTCGGTTGTCGGAAGCAACGGCAGGAGCGCTTTCTTTGAGGTTGCACTACCCGAAAATATTAGCTGCTTCTGAGAAAGCTAAATCTATTACTATTTTCTGCGATTTGCAGGCGGGAATTACTAAATGGATCGGCGGCAGCGCTCTGATTTATGCTGGCTCAGTTTATCATAAATTAGATTTGTGGATACCGGATGCTGAAACTGATGAAAGAGCTCCATTGAAGCGGCTAATCGAGAAGCGTTATGCGGGTCTGGGACGGGGATATGTGTATGTCAGTGGGAAGGTAGAACAGTACAAAGGGAAGCCTCAAATAGTTTTGAAGGATATCAAACAACTTTCAGATTTTCCCCCAGAAAATTGAATCTTACATGAATTTAATTAAAAAAATTGCAGCACAAAGGGAACGATGAAGACTGTTCTGCGGGGAACGCGATTGAATTTTGGGCGATTCCCTACCGCAACGGGCTCGCACGCGCGTTCGGGATAGCTTGGCTTCACGCATTTTTTAAAATTTAAGTAGCATTATGGTTGAAAATCCAAAATTATTGTGTTTTTTTTATAAGGCTAAATCAATTCATACTATAATAGTATAATCGCAAGTCTGTAGCTGCCAATAGCTGCGACATCCATTCAAACTCCAGAGATTTAAAAGCTATGTGCCAATTACTGGGAATGAACTGCAATGTTCCAACAGATATTTGCTTTTCTTTTGAGGGTTTTTCTGCAAGAGGTGGCAGAACAGACGTTCATCAAGACGGTTGGGGAATTGCTTTCTTTGAAGGTTTAGGATGTCGCCTTTTTATAGACTCAAAACCTGCGATTGCTTCTCCGGTTGCTGAAGTAGTGCGCCGCTATCCCATTCATTCAACTAACGTCATTGCTCACATCCGCAAAGCTACGCAAGGCGCAGTTGCTTTGGAAAACTGCCACCCTTTTATTCGGGAACTTTGGGGACGTTATTGGGTGTTTGCTCACAACGGCAATCTCGAAAACTTTTATCCAGAATGTGCCGGAGTTTACAAACCGGTTGGTAAAACTGACAGCGAAAAAGCATTCTGTTTGATATTAGAAAAGCTGCGCTCCTCTTTTCCTCAAAGTAAGCCTGCTGTAGCGGAAATTTACCCGGTTTTGGAGGAAATTACTAAAAGTTTGGCAGAACACGGAATTTTTAATTATTTACTTTCCGATGGAGAACACTTGTTCACCCATTGTTCTACTAATCTGCATTATATTGTGCGACAAGCACCTTTTGCTAGCGCTCACTCGATCGACGAAGATGTAACTGTCGATTTCCGGGAATTGACCAAGGAGGACGATCGCGTGGCTGTTATTGCGACTTTTCCGCTGACAGATAACGAAGTTTGGACGCAAATTCAGCCGGGAGAATTGCTGGTATTTCAGGATGGTTTGCCCGTCAATTCTGGGCTGCTGGAGTTAAGTTAACGAGATTTAAACAAATTTAAAGCCTAAACAGAGCATCGAACCTGCTAAATAACCAGCTTTCCAGCTTGATTGATGAAGCCAGATTTGCTATCGCGCTTGACAGCGGCTAAGCCTTCTGAAAAACTGCCGACAGCGGAAACTTGGGGGCGATCGCCCACTAGCCTGTTTGATTGATGTATCCGCACCCTTTTGAAGCCCTAACTGCTGCTAAACCTTCATTAATTGAGCCGGGGTTGCACAATTTGATGATGATGCTTGTGGGGTGTCCCGCCTTCAGTGAAAATATACCTGACTGGCTACGATATCCCATGCCACAAAACAATCAAAATCATCCCCCAATTATCCAACGGCTTCTACGGTTCCCGAAGTGACAACAGAGGGATTAATTCGGTTGAACAGCCGCTAAAATTTGTCCTGCTGTCACCGTTTGTCCCTTTTCACAAAACAACTCGGCAACAGTGCCGGCAACATCAGCAGTAATAGCAATTTCCATTTTCATCGCTTCCAAAATTAACAGGCGATCGCCCTCTGCAACCGCATCTCCAACATTAACCAGCACCTGCCAAACATTGGCCGAAACGTGAGCGACAACAGCCTCACAACCGATCGGCAAAGTAACCTCCGCCGCTGTTTCAGAAGCCACATCCGCCGAGGATTCTGCTGCTGATTCAGCTTCAAATTCCCCGGATGCGGCCCAGCGATCGCGCTCTGCATTAAATGCGGCCTGCTGCTGCGCTTTAAATTCAGCCACACTGCCCGCAATAGAATGCAAAAACTCATTGTATTCTCTCAAATTAAAAGTAATTTCCTCAACCTTTAATTTAAACTTCCCTTCGATAAATGCTTCCCGACAGCGGTGCAATTCCTCATGGGAAACCGGATAAAATCGGATTTGGTCAAAAAAGCGCAAAAGCCAAGGTTTACCAGACTGGAAATCCGCCGTTTGTTTGAACCGATTCCACATTTGCACCGTGCGGCCGACAAATTGATAACCTCCGGGCCCTTCCATCCCGTAAACGCACAAATACGCGCCGCCAATGCCAACTGCATTTTCAGGAGTCCAGGTGCGGGCGGGATTGTATTTAGTTGTAACCAAACGGTGGCGCGGATCGAGGGGAGTTGCGACGGGCGCGCCTAAATAAACGTCTCCCAAACCCATCACTAAATAGCTAGCATTAAATACAATTTCTCTGACTTGTTCGATGCTGTCAAGCCCGTTTATGCGGCGAATAAACTCAATATTGCTGGGACACCAAGGTGCATCCGATCGCACAGACTGCATATATTTTTCAATGGCCAACAGCGTCGATTCATCTTCCCAAGATAAAGGCAAGTGCACAATTCGCGCCGGAACTTCCAAATCCTCGATCGCCGGAAGTTCCGCCTCCGCCGCAATCAGCGCCTGCATTAGCTGCTGTTGCGAAATCTGGCGGCCCTCAAAGTGAATTTGGAGCGATCGCATTCCCGGCACTAATTCGATAACACCAGGCAACGGATTTGCTTTCAACTGTTCCATCAATGCGTGCGCCCGAAAACGCAAATTTAAATCCAGCACCAACGGGCCGTATTCAACTAGAATATATTTATCCCCAGCTTGACGGTAAGTAACAGCAACCTGTCCCGGAGATTCGGGAATTTCGTGCAAAATTGGAGAAGCGAGAACTGCGGGCAATTCCTCCGCATTTTCCCCAAAAACAGGCAAGCAAAAAGTAGCAATTTGCCTATCTTGTGCTAATTCCCGCTGCAAAGCTTCAGCAAAACTCAAACAGTGAAAGCGAATGCTGTCCCCCGGTTTCAGTTGCCCGATTTTCCACAATTCCGACTGCACAATAGTAGCAGGACAGACAAAACCTCCCAAACTCGGGCCGTCAAGACCGAGAATTACAGGCATATCGCCCGTAAAATCGATCGTGCCGATCGCGTAAGCATTATCGTGAATGTTAGACGGGTGCAAACCCGCTTCCCCGCCGTCTTGACGCGCCCAGGTGGGCTTCGGGCCGATCAGCCGAATGCCCGTCCGCGTCGAGTTGTAATGCACCTGCCATTCTGTAGAGAAAAACATTTCGATGTCTGACTCAGTAAAGAAATCCGGCGCGCCGTGAGGCCCGTACAAAACGCCTATTTCCCAATTATTGCTGTAGGTGGGAATTAGTTCCGGAGGCAAAGATAATTCCGCTTCCAGAGTTGCAGTTTGAAGCAGTTTAAGCACATCTCCCGGACGCAGCGTCCGCCCCGCGTGTCCGCCAAATTTGCCCAGTACAAAAGTTGATTTGCTGCCCAAATAATCGGGGACATTAAAGCCGTGTTTGACCGCTAAATAAGCGCGGTAGCCGCCGCCTTGAATGGCTTTTAACTTGAGAATGCTGCCAGCTTTTACGGGAATAGCTGTCCAAAACGGCACCGATTCGCCGTTTAGCGTTCCCTTCATAGTTGCACCAGTCAAACTAATAACTGTATCGGCATTAAAGCGCAGAGTTGGGCCTGTCGCTGTGAATTCCAATCCTGCTGTCGATTCGGGATTTCCTACTAAACGATTTGCCGATCGAAATGCCAGATGATCCATCGGCCCAGAAGGCGGCACGCCAACATCCCAATAGCCGATCCGCCCCGGATAATCCTGAATGCTGCTGTAGGTTCCCCCATCCAATACATCGATCGTTAAAGGTGCGTATTCAAAAGAGTTTAAAAAGCGCGTGCTCAGTTCGCCCCGGCTGAATCGGGAATCGTCCAAAATCTGGCGGAGGTAATCTAAATTAGTTTCAATTCCCGCTATTTCACTGGCATCTAAAGCAGCTTTGAGTTGAGCTATCGCCTGGGTTCGATTATCCCCGCAAACGATTACTTTGGCTAGCAGCGGATCGTAAAAAGGAGTAATCTCTGTGCCTGTTTCTATCCAACTGTCGCAGCGGACGTTTTCGGGAAACGCCACTTGATTCAGCAACCCGGAACTAGGCTGAAAATTCTTGCCGGCATCTTCCGCATAAATTCGCACCTCAATTGAGTGTCCCTGCGGTCGATAGCGGTACTCTTCCAGGGGGAACAAATCTCCAGAAGCCTGTTTTATCATCCACTCAACGAGGTCGATGTTGTTGACAGCTTCAGTAACGCCGTGCTCAACTTGCAAGCGCGTGTTGACTTCCAAAAAATAAAACTGTTTCGCCTCGACATCAAAGACAAATTCAACAGTACCGGCTGACTGGTAATTGACCGCTTTTCCCAACCGCACTGCTGCACTGTACAACTGATTTCGCTGTTCGTCGCTAATAGCAGGGGCGGGGGTTTCTTCAATTACTTTTTGATTGCGCCGCTGCACCGAACAATCTCGCTCGCCCAAGGCTATGACATTTCCTTTGCCATCTCCAAAGATTTGGACTTCTATGTGCCTAGCTGTTTGAATGTATTTCTCTAAAAAAACACCGCTTTGTTTAAAATTGCTTTGACTCAAACGCTGTACTTTTTCAAATGCTTCTGCCAAATCTCGATCGCCAAAACAAGCCTGCAAACCAATGCCGCCGCCGCCTGCGGTACTTTTGAGCATCACCGGATAGCCGATCGCCCCAGCCGCTTTTTCCGCATCCTCCAAACTTGCTAAAAGTTCGCTTCCGGGAGTTAGCGGCACTTGATTTGCAGCGGCTATTTCCCGCGCGGTGTGCTTCAATCCAAAGCAGCGCAACTGACTCGGAGTCGGGCCGATAAATGCAATATTTTCGCTTGCACAAGCTTCGGCAAATTCAGCATTTTCGCTCAAAAAGCCGTAACCTGGATGGATAGCTTGAGCTTTAGTTTGGCGCGCAACTTCGAGAATGCGATCGAACCGCAAATAACTCTCGGCTGCGGCGGCTGCACCGATACAAACGGCTTCGCTGGCGGCGAAAACGTGCTTGGCGCGGGCGTCGGCTTCAGAA
The DNA here is from genome assembly GCF_036705685.1 of Microcoleus sp. AT3-A2. Classification (NCBI taxonomy): domain Bacteria; kingdom Bacillati; phylum Cyanobacteriota; class Cyanophyceae; order Oscillatoriales; family Microcoleaceae; genus Microcoleus; species Microcoleus sp. AT3-A2. Next base: position 23,484 of record NZ_JAUBVF010000054.1, on the reverse strand, counting down.
TATACTGCTACCGAAGCAATTCCGAGGCGATCGAGCGTGCGGATAATTCGGCAGGCAATTTCACCGCGATTTGCAATTAGAACTTTCTTAAACATTTGGGTAATTGTATAAATCTTTGATTGATAAGTCAACCGCAGATGTAAGGGAGATGAACGCAGATAAACGCAGATAATTTCCAGATAGGAAAGCTTGGGAATGCTATAGCAATCGTAAATGAGTTGTAAATTTTTGACCCCACCCCTGCCCTCCCCTTAGTAAGGGGAGGGAGCAAGAAATTCACAAATGATTTAGGATGGCTATATGCAAGTCTTTTGGGGCAATTGGGAAGGACGGTAACAATAGTGCTAGCGTCCCCCTCTCTGCGGGCATACTAATTAGATTACACGGAATCCCAAACAATCAACTGAATCGGGGTAGGATTGTAAGCATTGCAAGGATTGTTCATTTGCGGGCAGTTTGAAATAGCAACTAGCGCGTTCATTTCGGCTCGCAAATCAACTGTACTTCCCGGATCGGAGATGCCGTCAACAATTTCTAGGGTGCCGTCTTCGCTAACGGGAACATTCATAAAGAAGTTGATGTTGCTGACTAAATCTCGTTTGCCCAAACCGTAGGGAAGAATTGCGGCGAGGAAATTTTCAACGCAGGCGTGCTGGTATTTTTTATCTAGTCCAAACCGCACTGAGTTGCTTTCGCAGCTACAGGCGCCGCCGGAGGTATCGTGCCGCCCGCAGGAGTCAGCAATTATGGTCATCATGGCTCGCCCTTCGTTGGAAATGAGTTGGCTGTTTGTAGTGACAAAGATGTTGCCTTGATTGACGATCGTATCGGGGGCGCTGTAGCGTTCGGAAGGGTCATCGGCATTGTAAACTAAAAAATCTACTGCTTGATTTCCGCCTAAATCTACAATGCGGAGAATCTGTCCTTTTTTGATGACGCGAGACCAGGGATGTCTGGCGGGTAAGACTTCGTTGTAAATTGCTGTTTCTGGATCGAGAGTTTGTTGGGTGGTTGCAGTCATGGTTCACTTTTTGTGATGGAATTGCAGATTTTTTTACCGCCGATTGGTGCGGACAAAGTTGAGTTGTGGAATCGGGTTTATTGTAGGAACAAAGCATCGGTGTTGATGAACCCGCGCACGGCTTCTGGGTTGGCGGTGCGGCACAAGTCGTCTGGTGCGGGTGCGGGGGTTTTCACAATCTGAATTTGGATGGGTTTGGGATCGTAAGTTGAACCCGGATGCAGGATGTGGGGGCAGTTAGAGATAATTGTCAATACGTTCATTTCGGCTCGCAAATCGATAAAACTTCCCGGTTTTTCGCAGCCTTCGCGAAACTCCATCGTGCCGTCTGGTTTGACGGCAATGCGAGTAAATAAGTTGAGGTTTGGCATGATATCTTTTTTGCCCAATCCCCACCGACTTAGGGCTTTGAGAAAGTTGTCGCGGGAGTTTTTCCAGTCTCCTTCGCCGTATTTTTTGGCATTGCTAATGGCGTTGCTGCATCCTCCTAGCAAATCGTGACAGCCGGAGGTGTCTTGGGTGATGGAAAATAGGATGCGTCCCATGTCTGTGTAGATCGCCATGCCTTGTTTGAGAAAGGCGTTGAATTGAATTTTGGCGGTGTCTGCTGCGTTGAAACGTTCGATCGCATTGTCGGCGTTGTAGCACAGCATGGAAACGCCGCGAGAGCCTTCTAAATCGGTGATTCGCAGGGTGTTTCCCCGCTTGATGACTCCCGACCAGTACGAGCCGCCCGGTACGGTTTCTTCGATTAATACGAGGCCAGAATCAATTTGTGAGTTTGTGTCGATCGATGATAGTTGCACCATAAGTTCCTCTTGATGTATTTGGGTAGGTCAGCGAAATAAAACAATAGTATTTTGTAGCGGCAAAACCCGCCCTCTCCCAAAGTAATATTTATTTCCACTGATATCTTGGATCATTCTCAAGAACGGGCTCTTCGGCCCGTTCCACAAAACTCAATTTTATTGTGGAACGGGCCGAAGAACCCGTTCCTGAATAGGTAATTGACAATGGTGCAAGATGTTAAGTTTCCACTTACTTAGGTTGGCAGTTAAAGTCTTGGCGCGGGTGCAAAAAGTGCAAATACAAACCTATTTCTATTTAAGCAGCCATTGCAACTGCTTTCTGTCCGTTTACATCTTGCACTATTCTCAAGAACGGGCTCTTCGGCCCGTTCCACAAAAAGTGAGTTTTCTTGTGGGGTGGGCATCCTGCCCGCCCAAAAGTGCAAATACAAACCTGTTTCTATTTAAGCAGCCATTGCAACTGCTTCCTGTCCGTGTTTCCGCATCAAATCCATGAGTTCGTCGCGGTAATCGTGGAATTTGGCGTGGCGTTTAATGCTGGGAGTGCGATCGGGCAAATTAATCGACATTTCCTTTCTCACTGTACCGGGACGAGCGCCCAAAGCATAAATCCGATTGGAAAGAAACACCGCTTCTTCGACATCGTGGGTAATCATAAAGATTGTAATCTGAGTGCGGCGCCACAAATCGAGCATGAATTCGTGCATCGATTCTTTAGTGTGGATATCCAAGGCGCCGAAAGGTTCGTCCATTAATAACACTTTAGGTTCAGAAGCGAGGGCGCGGGCGATCGCCACCCGCTGTTTCATCCCGCCCGACAATTCCTTCGGTAGCGACGAAGCAAACTGCGTCAATCCTACCACACTCAAATAATAGCTGGCTTGTTCGCGCCGCTTTTTCTTGGAAACGCCTTGAAGTTTGAGGCCAAACTCGGCATTTTCCTGCACGTTCATCCAAGGATAAAGAGTGTAATGCTGAAATACCATACCTCGATCCGGCCCAGGCGAAACAACTTCTTTGCCATCAATTTTCACTTCCCCTGTTGTCGGCTTGTCCAATCCCGCAATCTGCCTCAACAGAGTAGATTTGCCCGAACCGGATGCGCCTACCGCGCAGATAAATTCGCCTTGCTTGATGCTCATATTGATGTCCTTGAGGACAACTAATTTACCGTTTTTCGTTTCAAAGTTTTTGTGGAGGTTGTTGATTTGTAGAAACATGAGTTTATCCTCTGTATTGTAAGTAAAAAAATGACACCATTCTGCCTCTTAACATCTGCTTACTGTTTCTGACTTGACCATTTACAAGAAACCCGCAGCAGATATTGAAAAAGCAAGTCAAAAGTCAGTCCGATCGCCCCAATGACAATCAGCCCCACAAAAATTTCATCGGTTCGGAGAAATCGACCTGCGACGCTGATCCGGCGGCCTAAGCCTTCGGTTGCCGCAATCAATTCCGAGACGATTACCAATTGCCAAGCCGCAGCTAGGTTGATGCGGCTAGCATCAAGAATTCCCGGCAAAACGTGGGGAAAAATAACTTGAGTTAGGATTTCCCAGCGATTCCCGCCCAACATATAAGTAGATTCGATCAAGTCTTTTGGAACAAACTTAACTGTATCCATCACCATCAGCGAATTGAAGAAAAAGACGCCGATAAATATCAGCATTATTTTTGGTTCTTCGCCGATTCCCAAGTAGAGAATTAACAAGGGAATGAATGCTGGTGCGGGCATATATCGCATCAAGCCGAACATGGGTTCAAGCAAGGCACGAATACTGGAAAAACTGCCCATCAGCACGCCAATTGGTATGGAAAAAACTAAGGCGAATAGAAAGCCCACTCCCACCCGCCACAAACTCGCTACCGTGTCTTTCAAAAGTTCGCGAGTGTTCCACAGCCTGCCAAATGCCTCTAAAACTTTGCCAGGGGAAGGCAAAAATTTGGGGTCTACGTTGGCGAAAGTTGTTACTAGCCACCACAGCAGCAGCGGTAGTGCGATCGATGTTACCGTTAACCCAATATTGAGGGGCTGTGGTATCTCTTCCGCAATCCGCCAGAAAACGGTGGGATTTAGGCTTTTTTGCTTGAGGTGGGATTGGATTGATCGCGGATCGGGATTTGGTGGCATGATTTAATTACTGAATAGTTTATCGAGTAATTTCGGTGATTTTTGGCAATTTTAAAAACCAATATTTGTGACAGGTATTAGCAGAGGTAGGACACAGCGCCGTGCCATTCTTCGTGTCAACTTAAGACGGAAACCCTTCAGAAATCTCGCTTGTCGTCGAGTCTAGATCCCCCTAAATCCCCCTTAAGAAGGGGGACTTTGAGAACACTCTTATCCCCCCCTTATTAAGGGGGGTTAGGGGGGATCTGGGCTTAATCGTCAGACAGCAGACCGGTCTTAGGTTTGAGCTGGTTGTTGACACCAATGGACTTTGCCTAAGTCCCTAGGGCGATCGGGGTGTACTCGATAAACATGAAATCTGCTGTAATTTTGCATTCTAGCTTTTACCTTCGGCATAAGCTTTGATAAAGCGATCGTCAAATAATGTGCTGATATCGGGTTGGGTTTTTGCTAAATTTACATCGACGAGAAACTTGGTCATTTCTCCCGCCGCAAACTGCAATGATGTCATGTCATTTCCCGGTTGAAAGGCTTTTAAGTTTTCCTCGATCGTAAATATCTTAGTGCCGTTTTCATATTCTTTGTATTCCTCGACGCTGACTCCGGCGCGGTTGGCTAGAATCTCGTAAGATTTGTCTTTATTTGATTTCATGTATTCCAATGTTGCAAACCATGAATTGACCATGGCTTGCACTCGATCGGGGTGTTCGCCGATAAACTTTCGGGTGAATACCAAATGGTCGGAAATCGCCCCCGGAAAATCTTTGGAACTAAACAGTTCCTTGCTGTTCGATCGTTTTAATGCCTGCGTGGTAAACGGCGCAAATACTGCCACCGCATCGACTTTCCCTCCGACGAAAGCCGCCGCAGCTTTGCCCGTTTCCAACGGTACAAATTGAATATCTTGTACTGATAAACCTGCTTTTCTCAGCCCTAACAGCAATAGAAAATGATCGACTGTACCTTCCTCTGCGGCTACTTTTTTACCTTTCAAATCGGCAACGGAATTGATGCCTTCGGCGACAATCACTTTGTCATTTCCCGTCGAGTTGTCGTTGACTAAAACAATTACTTGGTCGGCGCCGCCGGATATAGAGTTTACTGTATCGCCGAGGGTTTGGCTGTTAGCATTTATCTGTCCTGCAGTGAGGGTGCTGATCGATTCTAAGTAGCCGTCAAACCATTTTAAGTCTACAGCAACATTGTTGGCTTCAAATATCTTTTGTTCTTTGGCAATTTGCCAAGGAAACCAGCCGGGCCACGCGCTGAATCCGAGGCTAACTGCATCAGCACTTACTGAAGAAGCTGCTTCGCTTTCAGTCGTGGTTTTGATATAAATTGCCGGGTTGACGCAGCCGACAGCGAAAAACAAGGTGATAAAAAATAAGGCGCAGTAGGATAAGGGCGATCGCGTTATTTTTGGGGAGCAATATCGGATATCCATAGCAGATTCTGGTTGCTGGTTAGAGGTGAATATGTCGATCGAGCTTTTGCACCTTCTTTGGCTTCCTTAGCTGCCGCAAACCCCCTTGATATACAAGGATAAAGCCCGAGAGCTAACGAACCGAGTCTTGCTGACCGATCGCGTTTCTCCCGGGCTTTTATCCCGCCGTGTAACTGGCTAGTGTTTCCCTCAAATTAATCAAATATTGGGCTGACCAGTCTGCTTCTCTCGGACCAGCACTTGAACTGTCTAAGCTGAGTTAGACACTGATTCAAATCGGAACCCTAGAAGCGGTTAAATTTTTCGTTTTTTGTCTGTATAAGTCCTGTTTGCAACCCAAGGAGTTATTCGAGACTGTTGGTAACAGCAATGCACTTAGCTTTTTGAAAGGTAAGCATACTGTAGCGTGGAATTTTACTATATTGCTACGTCTCAAACGGTAACAGCAAACTTAATGAGAAAATGTGTAAGATGTTACAAAAAATGTTTTTTTTGGGAGTAGTTAATTAAAATTTTTGGAAGATTAAAGCGGGCGATGAGAGGGGGCGATGGGAAATCGCGAAGTTTACCTGTACACAAAGACGAAACCCGCAAGGTCATGGTTGAATATTTCTTGAGAAATACTTCGATCGCCCGCTAACTGGATGCGAGTACGATCGCCAATGCGGTAAACTAACATCCTATTTGTAATAACGATCGGCAAACACAGCCTGTGAAGTCAAATCCGTTAGCATTGGAATTATTCATCTCTCTCCGATCTCCCTCTGCGTTCTCTGCGCTCTCTGCGGTTAAATCATCCTCATATAACCAGAAATGATATGAAGTCAAATCTTCAATCTAAAATCTAAAATCGACTGACCGTGCACTATGGAAAAATTTAACTACAGCAACAGTCTCGACATTCATTCGCTCCTCGATCGCTATCGCACCGGCTCGATCGCGCCTGCAGATGCGATCGCCAGCGTGTACGATCGGATCGAACGCTATGCAGATCCGGCAGTATGGATTTATTTAGCACCGCTGGCGGAAACCCTCGAACGCGCCAAAGCCTTGGAAAACCTAGATCCGCAGCAGCTACCGCTCTACGGAATACCTTTTGCGATCAAAGATAATCTCGATTGGGCGGGCGTTCCGACTACGGCGGGATGTCCTGCGTTTGGTAGCACTCCAGCGCGATCGTCCGCAGTCGTAGAGCGCCTGTGCGCGGCCGGTGCGATCGCGATCGGCAAAACAAACATGGATCAATTTGCCACAGGATTAGTGGGAACCCGCACGCCCTATGGAGTTTGTCGCAATCCGTTCGATCGGCGCTACATTCCGGGCGGATCGAGTTCCGGTTCCGCAGCAGCAGTCTCCGCCGGATTGGTGAGTTTTGCTCTAGGTACCGATACCGCAGGCTCAGGGCGGGTTCCCGCTGCTTTTACCAACATTGTCGGGCTGAAGCCAAGTTGCGGATCGATCAGCACTAGCGGCCTGCTGCCGGCAGTGCGATCGCTCGATTGCGTTTCTGTGTTCGCTCTCACCTGTGCGGATGCGGCCTCCGTGCTGCAAGTAGCCAGCGGTTTTGACGCTGAGGATGCGTTTTCTCGCCACCCTGAAACGAAAGTTTTGCCGGATTTATCCCGCTTGCGGGTGGGAGTTCCCGCAGACGGCGAACTCGAATTTTTCGGGAATGCAGAAGCCGAACAGCGCTACAGAGAAGCGATCGCGCGCTTGCAATCATTGGGCTGCACGATCGCACCTATTGACTTCAAACCCTTTGCGGATGCTGCCCAACTGCTCTACGGCGGGCCTTGGGTAGCAGAAAGGTTGGCCGCGATCAGCGATTTCCTCGACGCGCACCCAGAGGATATCGATCCGATCGTCTACGAAATTATCAGCGGCGGCAAACGCTACGATGCCGTCTCTGCCTACCGCGCGTCATACCAGTTAGCCGAACTCCGCCAGCTTGCAGAAATTCAGTGGCAGTCAATGGATGTGTTGGCGGTACCCACGACAGGCACAATTTATACTGTCGCAGAAGTTGCAGCCGAGCCGATCGCGCTCAACACCAATCTCGGGCGCTACACAAACTTTGCGAATTTGCTCGATTTGTGCGCGATCGCAGTTCCCAGCGGGTTTCAAAGCAGCGGATTGCCCGCAGGATTGACACTGATGGCTCCTGCGTGGCACGATTTATCGCTCTGCCGCCTGGGATCTGCTTTCCACGATCGCTTGGGGGGAACTTTGGGCGCAACTGGCCAGCCGCTACCAAGCCTCCCGGAACCAGCCATTGCCCCCAAATCTGACTCAGAAGAACGAGTCAAAATAGCCGTGGTTGGCGCTCATTTGAGCGGTGAGCCGCTGAATTATCAACTAATCGAGCTCGGAGGAATTTTGGTTCGCGCCTGCCGTACCAGCCCGATTTACAAGCTGTACGCTTTGACGGGTACTGCTCTGGGCAAGCCGGGATTGGTGCGTCAGATAGAGGGCGGTAGCGCGATCGAGGTGGAAGTTTGGGAGTTGTCGATCTCCGCTTTCGGCGGATTTGTCGCTAAAATTCCCCCGCCCTTGGGAATTGGTACGCTGGTGTTGGAGGACGGCTCGACGGTGCAGGGCTTTTTGTGCGAACCTTATGCTGTGGCGGATGCGATCGATATTTCTGATCTGGGCGGTTGGCGAGCGTATAACTTCCGGTTTTAAGTTAAGTTAGAATTGCAAATTTCTACCCATCTTCAGAATCATGCCATCAGCAGTGCCAATTCGACCAATTCCCGTCACAACCCCAACCCCCACCGGCGGCGGTACCAGTCCCGGAGGGGCACCTGGTGGCACTCGCGGCACCAGCGGCCCCGACTCCCTCAGAGGTACTGCGGGCGCTAACTTGATATTTGGTTTGGGTGGCCCTGACAGCATTTTGGGCTTAGGCGCAGACGATTCCCTCTACGGCGGCGACGGCGATGACTCACTGCTGGGCGACATTGGCGATGACAGACTGTTCGGCGGTGCTGGCCGTGACAGCGTTTTGGGCGGCGCCGGCGACGATACTTTCTACGGCGGCAAAGGTTCTGACTCTATGCTGGGCGACGTTGGCAATGATTTGCTGTTTGGCAACCAAGACACCGATACTTTGTTGGGCGGCGCGGGTAATGACACGTTTTTTGGGGGGGCCGGCGATGACTCGCTGTTTGGTGGCATCGGCGATGACTGTTTATCGGGCGATCGCGGCCGAGATACTTTAACTGGCGGCGCCGGAAACGATACTTTTGCGCTCGGGCGTCAGGCAGATGCTGATGTCATTACAGATTTTACTGATGGTACGGATCAAATTCGCTTGGCTGCCGGCCTCACCTTTGGCGAACTCACCATTGCCGCTGGGGTAGGAACTTCGCCGAGTACAATTATTCAGCTTACAAGCACCAAGGAAACTCTGGCTACTTTATTCGGAGTTGCCCGCGCTTCTATCAGTCAGGCAGACTTTATTCTTTAATTGGGAATTGTTGACGGTTGACGGTTGACTGTTGACGGTTGACTGATACAAAATCCGGGTTGGCTAACCATTTTATGAGACTCGGTGCTTGAAACCGCTTTTGACCTCAAACTACACAAACGAAGTCTGCCTTCGCAGACTAAGATAGAGAAAGTTATTTAAGCAGGATTTGGTATGACAAATAACAAATAACAAATAATATCATTTCCGGTTACACCGGAATGATGTTGACTGTTGACTGTTGACGGTTGACTGTTCACGGCGTCAACAGTCAACCGTCAACAGTGAACTCGAATTTACTATTCCGATGCTAACGGATTTGATATAACAACTGACTACTGACTACTGACTACTGACTAATGACTAATGACTAATGACGGTTTTCTCAATCTCAACAAACCTGCGGGCATGACTTCTCACGACTGCGTGGGGCGAGTGCGCCGGCTATTGAAACTCAAGCGAGTCGGACACGGAGGAACCCTCGATCCTGCTGTGACTGGCGTTTTGCCGATCGCCCTGGGCAAAGCAACCAGACTGCTGCAATTTCTCCAACACAATAAAGCTTACCGAGGCACGATTCGGTTTGGCTTAACTACTGCTACTGACGATTTAGAAGGAGAAATTATCCATTCTCAACCGGTGCCGGAGTTGAGTTTGGAAAAAGTGCAAGCTGCACTGCCCAAATTTACAGGAAAAATCGAGCAATTTCCACCGAGTTTTAGTGCGGTGCAGGTGGGAGGAAAACGCCTTTATGAGTTAGCTAGAAAAGGCGAAACTGTGGAAGTTGCTGCTAGAAATGTTGAGGTTTTTCGGCTGGAAATATTGGATTGGCGGCCGGGGGATTTTCCTGAATTGGATTTGTCGATCGCCTGCGGGGCGGGTACTTACATTCGGGCGATCGCACGGGATTTGGGCGCTATGTTGAATGCAGGCGGTACTTTGGCTTGTTTGACTCGCACCGAAAGTAGCGGTTTCTCGATCGACCAAAGTCTAACTTTTGAACAATTGGAACTGCAATTGCAGGAGAATAAATTCTGCCCGATTTTGCCATCGGCGGTTTTGGGACATTTAGGTGCGATCGTCCTTTCCCCTGAATATACCAAACGCTGGTTTCAAGGACAGCGCCTCCCGATTCCCGAAACGCCGATCGGGCCAGAGGAGGAAAGTAGCAACAATTCCCCCCACAACCCAATACCCGAACCTCCCTATCCCTTGCAGGTGTACGATCGAGACGGTAATTTTTTAGGTATCGGTCAAGTAGCCAACTCAGAGACAAGTACCATATTATCTCCTCAAATTGTGATTTAAGTATCTAAAATAAAAATGAAAAAAGGTATAATTGGTACTGGAAAAGTTGGCGCAACTCTAACCGCTGTGAATGCTCTCGATGCACCTAGCTTACAGCGGTACGGGACGAGATTGGCCTATTAATCTAATCAATCGCTGAGGTAAAAATTGTGAAAATATTGCTGATCGGATTAATCCGAGGCTACAAAATGGGGATTTCTCCTTACCTGCCTAACGCCTGTAGATTTCAGCCAACTTGTTCGCAATACGCGATCGAAGCAATAGAAAGATTTGGGCCGGCCCGCGGCAGCTCAATGGCAGTTAAGCGAATTTTACGCTGTCATCCTTTTCATCCAGGGGGTTACGATCCAGTACCTCCCACAGATAGCGAAGGCAATTAGTTATTAGTGAGAATCCCGATTTTAATGATTAGTTAATAGTGCAAATAGGCGTTGTATCCTCATGGCTAAAACTACCGAGGGGAATCACTCCCTAAGAGGGTTAAATTCTCACAATTAGTGGTGTTTTTTAACCTAAATTCAGTAATTTTACTGTTATCTTTCAAAACTCAGCAGCTATATAATGGTACAAACAGAGTACAGGGGATGCGAGTTGATATGTCTGCTACCGCAATCGGATACAAAATGTTGTCCCATACTCTGGCTGTACTCAGCCAGAAACAAGCAACGGGGAAACTGCTGTTAGAGCAAGGCGAACAACAGTGGCAACTTTACTTTTTTCAGGGTAGTTTGGTTTATGCCACTGGAGGAGCGCACAGATCGAGGCGCTGGTACAGGGCGATCGGGCAACACTGTCGAAACTTTCAAGTGGATCTCAGAAACCTCGATGCTGGAGAACTGTGGGAATATCAACTGCTTCAGCGAGGGATAGCAGCCAGCGAAATGAGTCTGGAACAAGCTAGGGCGATCGTCCACACCAGCCTTTCCGAAGTGTTATTTGCTCTGATCGGTCAATCGGGTTTGCGCCGGGAGTGGCGTCCGTCCCAGAAATATTTTTCTACCATTACCTCTTCTTTGCTGCTGTCTTTAACAGAAGTAGAGAAAGTTCTGTGTTGTACCGAAGAAATTTGGCAGAAGTGGAAAGCAATGGGTTTGTGGCTGGTAGATCCCGAACAAGCACCACTTTTAAAAGCATCGGCTCAGTTGCAGCAAAATCGATTTAGTTCTAATTCTTTGATCGCTTTGGGTAACGTATTTAACGGCGAGAATACTCTTTGGGATATTGCATTTAAGAAAAAGCAGTGCGTGACAGTGGCAACTCGCGCTTTAGTTAATTACATCAAGCAAGGTTTAGTAAATTTCCGAACAGTACCAGACTTGCCGTCGCCTATAGAACAGTGGCGCCTTGCCTCAGCGATGGCAGGGCCGGGTCGCCCTTTGATTGCTTGTATCGATGACAGTCCGACAGTTTGCGAATTTTTAGAGCAAATTTTATTGCCGGAGGGGTATCGAGTCCTAAAAATTCAAGACCCCATGCAGGGAGTGGGCCTCCTCGCCAAACAAAAGCCTGCTTTAATTTTTATGGACGTGGTGATGCCGAAGACAAGTGGCTTTGCTTTGTGCAATTTTTTGCGAAAAACACCTGCTTTTCGGGAAACTCCGATCGTATTTTTGACCGGTCAAGATAGTATAATTGACCGCACGCGGGCGAAATTGACAGGTGCTTCCGATTTTTTGAGCAAGCCAGCCAATCCCGAACAGGTTGTGCAAATAGTTGATAAGTATTTGAAGGTAAAAGGCGATCGCCACCCTTCAGCAATCCGCCCCCAAGATATACTTAATCCACGACAACTTACCCTGGCAAATTCTTGAACCCAAATTATGCTGATCAAGCGTCACTTATCGGGCGCGTGAGCCTCCTGGGCACCCGATAAGTATTGTAAAATAAAGACGCCACCGGATTTTACCAATAAATCTTGTAGGGGCGGTTGCATGGTTTTTCTTACTTTCAAAGCCCGCATTTCCATAAACCAGCTCAACGCGTATTGATTCTAATACCAGTTCCAACCATTTGACAAAAAGAATGCAACTGTAGGCAAGTTCCCAGCCAGACGCTCATCAATCATTTCCAGTTTTTTAATCTAAAATCTAAAATCTAAAATCTAAAATCTAAAATGGTATAATCCATAAAACTTGATATTAATTATGAGCGATCGCACCCCGCAGGTGAGTGTAGTAATTCCGGCTTACAACTGCGCTGCTTACGTCGGCCAAGCCGTAGATAGCGTTCTGCACCAAACCTATGCTAACTGGGAAATTATTGTCGTAGACGACGGCTCCAGAGACGATACCAAGTTAGTTTTAGAGAAATATGGCGATCGAATTCGCTACATTTACCAACAAAATCAAGGAGTTTCGATTGCCAGAAATCACGGCATCGAGCTAGCCCGAGGAGAATTTATCGCTTTTCTTGATGCTGACGACTACTTTTTACCAGACAAATTAGCAGCACAAATGGCTGTATTTGCAGCGCGACCAAATCTAGGAATAGTTCACAGTGGCTGGCGTCTAGTTAATAGTATAGGCGAACCGCTAAAAGATGTCAAACTCTGGCAAAATGTCCCTAAATTAGACTTAGAAATGTGGCTGCGGTGGAAACCAGTCTTACCCAGCGCGATGGTATTTCGCCGTCAGTGGTTAGAGCGCGCCGGCGGATTTGATCCTCGATTTCCCCCGGCGGAAGATACAGATTTAGTGCTGCGTTTAGCCTTAATGGGATGCGAAGCAGAGTGGTTGCAGCAAGTAACTGTTTGCTACCGCCAGCACGAACAAAGCGCCATGTACAAAGGTTTACCGCAGGCTAAATCCCTCGCCGCAGTCATGGACAATTTTTTTGCCCGCCCCGAGTTGCCGGATAAAATACGTTTGTTGGAAAGGCAAATTAAGTACAGTACCTTAGTTTGGATTGCTTGGTATTTGTACCGCACCGGTCATTCTGTTGAGATGGTAGAGTTTTTGCAGCGTTCTTGGAATTATACGCCTTATTTGCCTGTGGAAACAGTAATTAATTGGGCGGAAGCTTTCGCTGAGTTTTCGCAGGATGCGGGAAATGAATTCGATGCAGATTTATTAGCTCAATCTCCCGAGTGGCAGCAGTTAATGCAGTGGATGATTCTCGGTACACCAGCTTGATTGAAAGCTTTTCCATTGCACTGATATCGTTTACGGTTGCATAGGAATTATTTAACCGCAGAGAGCGCAGAGGACACAGAGGAAGAGAAGAGAGGCTTTTCGCATTCCTGGCTATGTAAAACCTGCATAAACTTTAGGCTTCAGTTTGAGTTTCTGCTTCAGTAAAAATTGGCGGCCACAGTTCAGCAATTGGCAATTCCCAGCCAGGAAAAAGTTCGGGGACAGTCAAAATATCTTCATTTCCCAACACAATTGGTTCACATTCCTGACGATAAACTGTAACAGTTTCTTCGTCCGGGTCAATCAGAATTCCCACTTGTGCTCCGAGTTCTAGGAAATTATGAATCTTTTTTTCTAGCGGTTTAATGCGATCGCTCTGTGATTTAATTTCTACTACCAAGTCGGGGACTAATTCTCCGAAATAACGGGGACTTTGCCTGAGACGTGCGGCTCGGACAAAAGAAACATCAGGTGCTGTAAGGTTAGCATCAGGTAAAATAAAGCCGCCTGCGGAGTCAAAAACTCGACCCAAACGGCGGGGATTCACCCAAACGAAGAGAAAGGCACTCAAGCGAATGCCAATTTCACTAGATACAATGTCTGACGGGCCCACAATGATAATTCTCCCGCTTTCTAGTTCAACTTGGTAGTCTTGACCGGCTTCTTTGAAGGTTTTTTGGACTTTTTCTAAGTCTTTGAGTGTCATCATATTGATTATTCCTTGGCAGAAAAGGAGTTGCCGCAGCTACAGCTTTGGGCGGCATTGGGATTGTGAAATCGGAAACCTCCCCCCATCAAGTCTTCTGAATAATCCAAGGTGAGCTCATTGAGATATTTTAAGTGCTGGGGGTCGATCGCAACTTCAATTCCCTCCGACTCGCATATAGCGTCTTCTGGGGCTGGCGCATCGTCAAATGCCATTGTATAAGACAAACCGGAGCAGCCGCTCGATTCCACGCCCAGGCGAAATAAAGCATTGGGGTTCGGATGCTTCGACTTGAGGCGCGTTACTTCTGTTGCTGCTGTTTTGCTCAGATGAATCATTATGAGTAATTGGTAATTTGTAATTGGTAATTTGGTAAGTAATGTTGAGTTTTGAAAATATAGAGTGTGCCTAGCCGTGTACATTACCCAGAGAATGTAAAGTGCGCCGGGCCGCGCACCTTACCCCTATATTTTTAGCAACTGGAGTTACTTAGCCTTTTCATTACGAGCATAATCGTCTTGAAAGCGGATAATATCATCTTCTCCGAGATATTCGCCATTTTGCACCTCAATTAAAACCAGGGGGATAACTCCCGGATTTTCCAGGCGGTGAGAAGTGCACTGAGGAACGTAAGTAGACTGATTTGTAAACAGAACTTGTTCAGTTTCGCCACAAGTAACTTTTGCAGTACCAGAAACCACAATCCAGTGTTCGCTGCGGTGGTGGTGCATTTGCAGGCTGAGGCGGTGTCCAGACTTAACTTCGATCCGCTTAATTTTATATCCTGGGCCTTCTTCTAGAGTCGTAAATGAACCCCAAGGCCGCAATTCCGTAGCGGCTATTGCGTTGGGTGCTGCAGGTGCGTGCAGGGTAGATACTTGAGAAATTTCTTGAATCTGAACCATGATTTTCACTCCTTGAGGATTGCTTGCTGAATCCTTCGGTAAACGACGTTGTTTTTTGAGATTAACTAATCTATAGTTAAAACCGAAGCCCACCTGCGGGGACTGGTTAGCCGACTGTAGAGTTTTGCAAGAGTTGTGCTCAGCCCGATCGACTTGCCTTAACAACCATAGCAAAACCAACATAGCTGTTGTCACCTGTTATTCGCTCGATCGCCCCAATCTACATCAAATCTTCATAGAAAGGGCGCTGGTTCTTGAATATTCATTAAATGTGAATCCTAATCTAGCTCTTGAGACTGCTGCTGCCAAACTTCTAGCATCTATTGATACAAATGCAGCCATTGACCCAGGCTATCGCTGGCGGTTGCTAGGAGTTGTGAATTTGTTTAATTTCTCATTCACGGATCTCGGTGAGCGTATTTCTTAAAGCTATGCACTGACAATCATAACTTGTCCTCTAGTTGCCATAGCTAAAATAGCTAAAACTTTTGGAGCTAAAGGCTTCAAATCTGCCAAGCGATTGGATGGTGCTTGCAGAACAATTACCGCAATATCGAACTGTGGCAAATTCTGTTGAAACGACAAGTTGCGATCGACTGTGATCAAAAGATCAAACTCTGCTTCTGCAAGGGCAAGAAGTTGACCATTTTTTACACCTGCCCATCCCATTTGTGGAACCGTTTTCATCTCATGGTCAACAAATTATATGGCCAATTTGCGATCGATGCACTCATCCAAAAGAAGCTTCATTCGTTAGGCGACCATGCCAACAAGCTGTTTTTCTGCCTCTTCCAGCAAGGCGATGACTTGCTCTTTAGTCACAGTTGGGAATCCATCTAAAAAATCATCAATAGATTCTCCTGCTTTCAGATAGTCCAGAAGTGTTTGTACCGGAACCCTAGTAAAAGCAAAGACTGGAGTGCCACCCATAATTTCAGGAGATACGCTAATAATTAGAGATTTTTTCTGCATAAATATTTAGACCTTCCGGTTTCATAGTTAACTCATCACCTTTAACTATTTTTTCACGCTCGCTCGATCGCATCAGCTTTGATTTTTTCGTGCATCTGCCCAATGCAGTAAATCTATATATAATACATCATACTAGATCGATCGGCTTCCCGCCTTCTACTCTAGATCAACATCTTTTCGCCACTTTGACAGGAGCATCAAAATGAACAGCAACGGACTGCCACAAAAGCAAGGCTTGTACGATCCGCAGTTCGAGCACGACGCTTGCGGAGTCGGATTCATCGTACACATGAAGGGTAACAAATCCCACGAAATTGTCGAGCAGGCACTGACAATCCTCTTAAACCTCGACCACCGAGGCGCGTGCGGCTGCGAACCCAACACCGGAGACGGGGCGGGGATTTTGATGCAGCTACCCCACAAGTTTCTCAAGAAAGTAACGGCGGCCCTAAACATCGAACTTCCCGAAGCCGGCGAGTACGGCGTTGGCGCGATTTACTCGTCGCCAAATCAAACTGAACGCGAAAACGGCAAGCGCATTTTTGAGGAAATCGCGGCAGAAGAAGGCCAGGAAGTGCTCGGCTGGCGCGATGTTCCCACGGACAACTCGTCCCTCGGCGACACCGCCAAATCTAGCGAACCCTTCATGCAGCAAGTGTTCCTCCGGCGGGCCGCAGGTATTGACGAGGCGGCTTTCGAGCGGAAACTGTACGTGATCCGCAAACGCGCTCACAATGCCATCCGCAGGACTAACACAGACCCCTACTGGTACAATTCCACTCTCTCGTGCCGGACGATCGTCTACAAGGGTATGTTAATGCCGGTGCAAGTCGGCGATTACTATCCCGACCTGCACGACCCAGACATGGAAAGCGCTCTAGCCCTGGTTCACTCGCGCTTCAGCACGAATACTTTTCCGAGCTGGGAACGATCGCACCCTTACCGCTACATCGCTCACAACGGCGAAATTAACACGATGCGCGGCAACATTAACTGGATGCACGCGCGACAATCGCTGTTTGAGTCGGAACTATTCGGCGATGACTTAAAGAAAATCCCCAATTTAATCAATATCGAAGGCAGCGACTCGACGATTTTTGACAATGCTTTGGAATTGCTGACTTTGGCTGGGCGTTCTTTGCCGCACGCTGTAATGATGATGATTCCCGAACCTTGGACAGCCCACGAGTCGATGAGTGACGAGAAAAAGGCTTTCTACGAATACCATTCTTGCTTGATGGAACCTTGGGACGGCCCAGCTTCGATCGCATTTACCGATGGTACTTCGATCGGGGCCGTACTCGATCGCAACGGTTTGCGTCCTTCCCGCTACTGCGTCACCAAAGATGACTTGGTAATTATGGCATCGGAGGCCGGAGTTTTGCCGATCGCCCCAGAACGAATTGTATCAAAAGGTCGCTTGCAACCAGGGCGGATGTTCTTGGTAAATACCGAGGAAGGCCGCATCGTCTCTGACGAGGAAATTAAAACCAAAATCGCCACAGAACACCCGTACCGCCAGTGGATCGACCAGCACATGGTCGAAATTGCCAAACTGAAAGATGCGCCTGCAGTAGCAGAATCTCATCCCGAAACATTATTGCAGCGGCAAATGGCTTTTGGGTACACCTTTGAAGAACTGCGGTTGCTGTTAGCACCGATGGCAAAAGATGGCGTGGAAGCTGTCGGCGCGATGGGTGCGGATACGCCGCTGGCGGTGCTTTCCAACCGCCCAAAACTGCTTTACGAATACTTCCAGCAGTTGTTTGCTCAAGTTACCAATCCGCCGATCGATTCTATCCGCGAAGAAATTGTAACTTCTGCCGAAACTACGATCGGCGCTGAACGCAATTTGCTCAAACCAGAACCCGAAAGCTGTCATTTGATTGAACTGAAAACGCCAATTCTCAGCAATGAAGAATTAGCTAAGCTCAAACACGTAAATGAGGGCAATTTCCGGTCGATTACACTACCGATTTTGTTTGACCCCAAAAGCGGGGTAAAAGGTCTTGAACAGGCTTTAGAAGAGGTTTTTGCCACAGCAGACAGCGCGATCGCCTCCGGGGTGAATATCATCATTTTGAGCGATCGGGGTATCAGTCCCGACAAAGCCCCAATTCCAGCGCTGCTGGCAGTTGCAGGCCTGCACCACCACTTGATCCGTAAAGGTACGCGCACGCGGGCGGGACTCGTGCTCGAATCCGGCGAACCGAGGGAAGTGCATCACTTTGCGACACTTATTGGATATGGTTGCGGCGCGATTAATCCGTATTTGGCCTTTGAGACGATCGCCGATTCGATCCGCGAAGGATTGCTGCTAAATGTCGAGTACAAAACAGCTTGCAAAAACTACGTCAAAGCCGCTACTAAAGGTGTGACGAAAGTTGCCTCGAAAATAGGGATTTCGACAATTCAAAGTTATCGCGGCGCGCAGATTTTTGAGGCGATCGGCTTAAACAAATCCGTAGTCGATAAATACTTTGCTTGGACAGCATCGCGGATTGAAGGCGTAGACCTCGAAGTCATCGCCCAAGAAGCAATTTTACGCCATACTCACGCATTCCCAGACCGCCCATCCAGCGGACATACTCTCGATGTTGGCGGCGAATATCAGTGGCGGAAAGAAGGCGAGGCGCATTTGTTTAGTCCGCAGACAATTCATGCGCTGCAAAAGTCGGTGCGCGAGGGCAGTTATACGCTTTTCAAACAGTATTCAGGGCTGGTTAACGAACAAAACCAGCAGCATTTTACCTTGCGCGGTTTGTTGCAATTCAAACAGCGGGAATCGATACCGATTGAGGAAGTTGAGCCGATCGAATCTATTCTCAAACGCTTTAAAACTGGGGCGATGAGTTATGGTTCGATTTCTAAAGAAGCCCACGAATCGCTAGCAGTAGCGATGAACCGCATTGGTGGCAAATCGAACACCGGTGAAGGTGGCGAAGATCCCGATCGCTACACTTGGACGAACGATCGCGGCGACTCGAAAAACAGCGCGATCAAACAAGTTGCTTCCGGGCGTTTCGGCGTTACCAGCTTGTACCTTTCCCAAGCGCGGGAACTGCAAATCAAGATGGCGCAAGGCGCGAAACCCGGTGAAGGCGGACAGTTGCCCGGTAAAAAAGTATACCCGTGGATTGCCAAGGTGCGGAACTCGACTCCGGGTGTGGGTTTGATTTCGCCTCCTCCTCACCACGACATTTATTCGATCGAAGATTTGGCCGAATTGATTCACGACTTGAAAAATTCCAACCGAGAAGCGCGGATTAGCGTCAAACTCGTGTCGGAAGTGGGAGTCGGGACGATCGCGGCCGGTGTTGCGAAAGCCCACGCCGATGTCGTGTTGATTTCCGGCTATGACGGCGGTACCGGCGCTTCGCCCCAGACTTCGATCAAACACGCGGGATTACCTTGGGAATTGGGACTGGCTGAAACTCACCAAACTTTGGTGCTCAACAATCTCCGCAGCCGGATTGTCGTGGAAACTGACGGTCAAATGAAAACCGGCCGCGATGTAGTAATTGCTGCACTGCTTGGCGCTGAGGAATTCGGTTTTGCTACCGCGCCGCTGGTGACATTGGGCTGCATTATGATGCGCGTTTGCCACCTGAACACTTGCCCGGTGGGCGTGGCGACGCAAGACCCGCTATTGCGGAAAAACTTTACCGGCGACCCCGATCACACGGTAAACTTTATGACTTTCATCGCGCAGGAAGTCCGGGAAATTATGGCGCAGTTGGGCTTCCGCACGCTGAATGAAATGGTGGGGCGGACTGATGTTTTGGAACCTCAGCAAGCTGTGGAACACTGGAAGGCTAAGGGTTTGGATTTCTCGAAAATCCTTTATCAGCCGGAGGTTGGGGCGGATGTCGGGCGCTATTGTCAGATGGCGCAGGATCACGGTTTGGAAAAGTCTCTCGACATGACTGTGTTGTTGGATTTGTGCAAAGGTGCGATCGAAAACGGTGAAAAAGTCCACGCCAAACTGCCGATTACCAATGTCAACCGCGTTGTCGGCACAATTCTCGGCAACGAAATCACCAAACGCAACTGGGAAGGTTTGCCGGATGACACGGTGCACCTGCACTTCCAAGGCAGCGCCGGGCAAAGCTTTGGGGCTTTTGTGCCCAAGGGAGTCACCCTGGAGCTCGAAGGCGAAGCTAACGACTATTTGGGCAAGGGGCTCAGCGGCGGCAAGATTATCTTGTATCCGTCGCCAGCTTCTACCTTTGTCGCGGAGGAAAACGTGATTGTCGGTAACGTAGTGCTTTACGGCGCGACAGCCGGCGAGGTTTTCATCCGAGGAATGGCGGGCGAACGTTTTGGGGTGCGTAACTCCGGCGTGAATGCAGTAGTTGAAGGTGTGGGCGATCACGGTTGCGAGTACATGACTGGCGGCAAAGTTGTAGTTTTGGGCGAAACCGGGCGCAATTTTGCAGCGGGTATGAGTGGTGGTGTTGCTTACATTTTGGATGAGGCGGGGGATTTTGCTACTCGCTGCAATATGTCGATGGTGGATTTGGAAAAATTGGAGGATGTTGAGGAAATTAGCGATTTGCGGCAGTTAATTCAGACTCACTTTGATTTGACTGGAAGTGCGAAGGCATCGAAGGTTCTGGCTGCGTGGGATGAGATGGTGCCGGTTTTTGTGAAGGTGATGCCGAGGGATTATAAGCGGGTGTTGCAGGCTATTGAAAGGGCGATCGCATCGGGTTTAAGCGGTGATGATGCGCTGACGGCTGCGTTTGAAGAAAACGCTCGCGATGTCGCTCGGATTGGTGGCAGCTAGGGTTTAAAATGAAGTCTAAAAAGGGGTTGAAGCCCCTTTTTAGACTCACACTACCTATGCCGCGTATTCGGTTTTTATAGGTTTAGTGCAATACACTCACTGGTAATAGTACGAGCAACTTTGAGAATTCCATGATTAGAATTCCCAGCAACAACAGGGTATTAGCCGAGCGTAAAATTTTGTTAATAGACTTGGATGGAACTTTAACAAATACCGCAGATATCGCATTGAAACCCATGAAAGATGGGCAGAAGCAAACAGATTTATCACGGATTAAAACCTTTGAGGGTGCTAGAGAATTTATTTCGGAAGCAACAGGTCTGGGCTTTCAGTGTATTATTGTCTCTGATTCGCATCCCAAATATGTCAATACAATTGTCAAAGAGTATTTTAGTGATGTTTCTGCACTGTCCCTTGCAGATAAACCTAATACCTTAAAGACTCTTGATTTTTTGCGTTTGCAAAACATAGAAATTTCAGATAGCGATTGTTACGTGCTTGGTGACTCTTGGTTAGATATTGAACTGGGTCGAGGACTAGGAGTACCAACAGTCTTAACTGCATTTTATGAAGCAACAAATTTAGAGATTAGAGACGGGATTGGTGATTATGTTAAAAACATTAAGAGCGGTTCTACATACTACGCTGAGAGTTATGATGAGATCCTAAATATTCTGAGGAATCCTTTGCAGAATTTGCTGTGCTTGGAAGCTGGTTGCAGGAGTGCGGTAAGTTACTTAGCAAGGAAACCGCGTCGTGATGAATTTCTGCTAGGGAGCTTGACTGCTCACAGAATTTTGGGTAGGCAGTCTCAGGGTGAGTGCGATAAATACCATACTACGGAGAAATACTTCGAGTTCAATCGGGCGGATAGAAGCAAAGAGTTATTATATACACTTCGGGATTCTGTCATAACTTATGTAGACCGTATCCTAGAGCAAAGATTCTTTTTATGGGATATATTTACCTATGTGCCGGACAAGCAGACAACGCAACCAGCGAATAAAATGGGGGAATTGTTTGACCTCATTGTTGAACTTGTTGGACAGAGGACACCCTCGTTGAACTGCCTCAGTATATTTGAGTGGAATGAGGGCGTAGATTCTTCAACTCGCAGACAACCTTCAGCAGGCGATCGGCGGAGGTTCGTGCGTAGTAACCTTATCTTGCAGGAGGGAGTGAATGTCAATGGCAAGAATGTCATAATAATTGATGATCAGTACACTACTGGAGCTACAGCAGATGCTCTGACAGAGAACCTACGTGCTAGAGGAGCAAAGAATATTCTATTTATTGCTTTGTTTCATCTGATAACACCTGTGAACAGTAGTAAACTCTGTCCTAAGTGTGTAGTAAATGGCCTGAATAAACAACTACAAGTAAAGATAAATAGGCAAACTGGTAGTAAGTTTTACTCCTGCGTTTTGCCTAGATATGGTGGCGATGGATGTGGATACACGGAGAACATAGGGTGAAACTAAATTTGGAACTAAGCTTGATTATTCTCGCATTCTCTCTTCTCAAGGGAGTCGGGGCTGTATTTGTCAAGAAAAGTCTGGTAACTATACAAAATAGTTACCATTATTGGTCAAGTGCAAATGCTAATGATAGCCTTACTAAACTTGTAGCATTGGTGGGAAAAAAGTATTCAGCTTTAGAAATCGAAAAAGCTATTTCTAAAGCTGAGGATATACTAGCTGAATGTGAATCTCATGAAATTGGTTTCACTTCTGTTGTAGATGCAAACTATCCTAAGAAGCTTTTGGATTTAAAAGATCCTCCACCGATACTTTTTTTTAGGGGAAACCTATCTTTACTAGATAAAGATGTAATTACTCTCGTTGGCACAAGGAAGCCAAATGAAAATGGCAAAATAATTGCCGAACGAGTTGGTAAATATTTTTCATCAAGAGGTTGGGTGCTCTGTAATGGTTTAGCTGATGGCATAGACACTTTTTCAATTCTAGATCGTGACAACAATTGCTTTGCAGAGGTAATCGGAGTGGTAGGCAGTGGATTAGCTAAACCCTCTTTCCGATCTTTGCCAAAGCAGTCGGAAATTAATATTGAACGCATCTTGACAAATGGTGGGCTTGTTGTCTCTGAAATTCCTCCTTTGAAGAAGCAAGATACTTTCTCGGTTGTGAAATCTTGTCGAATTCAAGCAGGGCTTGGAGCAGGTTTGATTCTTATCCAAAGTTCTATTGACGGAGGCTCACGTTTCACTGTGAAAGCTTCTGTTGAGTCTAACAGACCCTTGGGAATCATACATCCTGTGGAAACAGATATGCACCGGGATGATTATAGTGCTAATATAAAAATCATTAAATATGGGATTCAAGGGTTAAATGAGTTTGTAGAGTTAAAAAACAGCAAAAACTCCAGCTCTAAAATTGTGGTTTTATTAACTAAACAGTCATATCCCGTGCTTGAATCCGCTCTAAAAGAGGAGAAGATGTCAAACTTATTGCTCACTATGTAGAAGTAATTTTCAACTAATGCGGTTAACTTCGGAGAAACAATTAAACAAATATTCCGAGATAGAATATAGGATCTATTAATCGGGATCATCCCACTTTTGCAGTCAGTATAAATACTCAGACAATTGTCTGGCTAAGCT
Organism: Microcoleus sp. AT3-A2; assembly: GCF_036705685.1. Lineage (NCBI taxonomy): Bacteria > Bacillati > Cyanobacteriota > Cyanophyceae > Oscillatoriales > Microcoleaceae > Microcoleus > Microcoleus sp. AT3-A2. The sequence goes on along the minus strand of NZ_JAUBVF010000054.1, from coordinate 179 downwards.
GATGGCATAATAGAAAGCAGATAAATTACCATAATCCAAGTTCGCATGACCCCAGAAGAACATCAGAAGCTCAAAATAAATCTCCAAGAAATAGCAGAGATCCTTTATAAGAATACCCCAGTAGACAATCTACAAAGCTTTGAATCCGTAGAACTGAGTGTGAGGGAACATTTAATTGA
>NZ_JAUBVF010000053.1:0-43750 GCF_036705685.1 Microcoleus sp. AT3-A2 | reverse complement strand
TTGGGGGCACTGGGAATGATCACTTTGTGTTAAGCGCTAATAGCGGTATTGATACAGTTCTCAATTTTTCCGTAGGAGCTGATCAGTTTGTTCTGGCTGGTGGTTTGAGTTTTGAGGCTTTGCAAATTAACCCGACGGTGAATGGCACGCTGCTACAAGTTGCGGCGACTGGGGAGGTTTTGGCTCAGGTTTTTGGGGCTGATAATACTATTACTTCTCTCGATTTTCTCACTCTGGCTCCTTAAGACAAGCCTCACAAAAAACAGCGTGTAGGGTTCCATTCACACAGCACCTTACCGCTGTTTATTCAAAAATTCTAATCCTATAAAAATAGCTGCGATGCTTCCGGCTACACAAATTTCTCGGTTTTTTATTTTTAACAAAACTTCGGTAAGTGGGACTAAAACTACTTCAATATCTTCTGTAATATCCAATTGTATTTGGCGGGCAAGCTTGACATTTTTAGCAAAGTATAGGTAGATAGAATTGGTGTCTTTTACGGGGTTATCATATAAGGTTGCTAGTTCCCAAATTTCTTCAGCAACATATCCCGTTTCTTCGGCAAGTTCTCTGGCGGCTGCCGATTTGCCGCTCTCTTCAGTAGGGTTGAAAGATCCCGCAGGCAGTTCCAGCAAAATTTCGCCTGCTCCGTGCCTGTATTGGCGCACTAATACAAGTTCTTGCTGCTCGGTCGTGGCAAATACGAGGGCGATATTGGGTCGGACATTAACAAAAAAGTCGTCTATAATTTGTCCGCTTGGCAATTCTATTTCATCTTGTCTAACCTGACACCACTTGTTGTTAAGAACGAAGCGCGATCGCAATAATTTCCATTTAGTTAAATTTTTCATATCGCAATAATGCTAAACTTTCAGCGTCATCCGAACGCAAAATTTTCCCATCCATAATCTATTTCAAATCAAAAATTTCACCCAGCAGCCATGCCATACAAAAAATTACCACGAAAATTTTGGGCAGACTTAAAAAAATTGACTGTTAATTCTCTACCAGCGGGATTGTTTGCGATCGAGTCACTGAGTCTGAGTCTAGCAGTCGTCGCCGCAGTTGCAGCAGTGCCCGCAACACTGGAACGAGCAAATGCTTCTACAGTCACAAGTTGGAAATTCGATCCGGCGACAAATCAGCTAGAAATTACTCTCCCAGAGGGAACAACCCCCACCTATTCTCTACTCAACCCGTCTCAGATTGCTGTGGATTTGCCCAATACTGAGATCGGAGTAGATGCAACTCAGCTATACCCAGAAGGCACAGTGCGTTCTGTGGGAGTGAGTCAACTTCAACCGGGAACAGCGAGAATTCTGGTCAATTTGGCTCCTGGAGTCGGTTTCAGCGCGGGGAAAGTTCAATTCCAAAGAAGCGGGGTAGAAAATCGCTGGGTGTTGCGTCCTTCGATCGAACCGACTCCTATTGTGGAAACTTCCGAAACTCAACCCCAGTCTGCAAGACAAGTACCGCAAAACCAGCCGCCGACTGATTCCAACTCAACTGCTGCCACAGAGATCGATCGAGCTGAGCCTCCTAATTCGCTGAATCCAGCTACAAATTATTCGCAGCCACCAACTCCAAATGACCAAATCCGACCGCTAAGAGTGCCTTTAGTCAATGTTCGCCTTGACGAACGCCGTGGGGTACAAGCTGCTGCTCTACCCCACCTAGAGCCTCAAATAACGGCGGCGGCTGCACCCCAACAGCGGACGCTTACCTTTGGTGAACCGCTTCCTCGCGGACGATCGAATGCTCCTTTGCAGGCTGCGGCTGGGGCGAATGTCTTGTTGCCGGCAGGCACTGAACTCAGTTTGCTATACCCGGGCGATCGGGCTTTGCGCCTACAAGCGAAGCCCAGCCGAGAGGAAGTGCTGCTGCTGCAAGGGGGAATTATCGACAGTCGCGGTAATACGATCGTACCTGCTAATACGCCGGTCATCGGGCGATTTGAAACGACAAACCTCGGCACTAGATTTGTGGTCGAAGCTATTAGTCTCAACGGCCGCAATATCCCTCTGGTGGCTCGCTCAGAACCCGTGGAAGGCCGGCGGGTTCAGCCTTCCGAGCGCAGTTTGTTGCGAAATACTGGTATTGGTGGCTTAGCTGTGTTCTTGCTGAGTGGCTTTTCCGGTGTCGGTTTGTTGGCTGGAGCAGCCGCTGGTGCTGCTACAACTTACGTCACTGCTCCTCAACCTGCTACGATTCAACCCGGCCAAATTTTCCAAGTTCAGTTAACCGAAGATTTACCCCAGTTCGGTTTTTGAAGGAAGAAGGAAGAAGGAAGAAGGAAGAGGGAAGAAGGAAGAGGGAAGAGGGAAGAAGGAAGAAGGAAGAAGGAAGAGGGAAGAAGGAAGAGGGAAGAAGGAAGAGGGAAGAAGGAAGAGGGAAGAAGGAAGAGGGAAGAAGGAAAACTTTTTTCTTCCCTCGAACCTCTTAGTTCAATATTTTCTGAGAGCAGTTTTCCATTGTATGAAATAAAGTAAGGACTTAGGCTTTGCCTAAGTCCTACCGCATATCTGTAATTGACTCAACTGAAAACCGCTATATCGGCGATTTAGAAATTTTGACCTTCACTGGTTGGAGCTATCGAACCCGGTTGGTTGAGGAACAGGTTTTTAGCGCCGTCGTTTTGGTAGATACAGTTAATTTCGGGTTGAGCTTCTAGGGGGCCGGTGAACCCAAAGGTGTTCATGCGATTTTTGCAATCGCGCACTTGGTCTTGGCTGATGAGTTTTCTTTGTTCCAGAATTGCCCAGTTATTGGTTCGCAGGACGCATCCGGGGCGCATACTCGGCTGCGAGATGTAGACGTTGAATGGGTTGAGGGTGACGTAGAGGCGCATATCTGTCACCATCGCGCTTGCTCCAAACTGCACGCAAAGTTCTGGGTTCGGGGCGCTGCGATCGATAAATTCGCGGGAGGCTACGTTCTCTGGGCTAATTGTAGCTGTGGAGCTAAAGGCAATGCCAATCCCAATTCCCAGAATAAAGACGGCTGTTAAAATCCCTAGGGTGGCGGAATTGAGGAAAGAGGGTTTGCCGGACTGAGGTTGACGCCGCGACTGTCCGCCCATTGAGCCGGAGTAGTCGGAGTCTTCATCTCCTCGGGATGGGTCGCCGCTGAATCTGTCGTTGTAGGATTTAGGTTTGCGTTTCATATAAGGTTCCCTCAGTTCTGGAGACTCAACAGGTAGTAGTTTGTTATTTTTAACCGATCGCGCCTTTCTAATATTATGGCGCTAGGAAGATGGTTGCGGAGATCCCAGGACACCCCCTGTGGGTTTGGTGTTGGGTTCGCAGCTCGCGATCGACCAAGGGGCTGCCTTGTCTGAATTTTCAGATTTCAATAAAATAGCTGAAAGTGAGATAGTCTTGCACAGCGGAGGAATCCGGCTCAAGATTGTTGACAAATTTTAACATTTTACAAGTCAGGAGGTATAGATTAGTGTCTGTCGAAATTATTCAAAAGCCTTCCACAGTCCGCAAGCTTGCACCGCGCTACCGCGTTCTGCTGCACAATGATGATTTCAATCCTATGGAGTACGTGGTGCAGACTTTGATGGCGACGGTACCGAGTCTGACTCAGCCACAGGCGGTAAATGTGATGATGGAAGCCCATACTAACGGGATGGGATTGGTGATTGTTTGCGCTCTCGAACACGCTGAGTTTTATGCTGAAACGCTCAATAATCACGGATTGAGCAGCAGCATTGAACCTGACGATTAGAACTTGACGGTACTGCAACGGATTCGCGTAGCCGGTTTCAGACTCATACCGTCAACTCTCATACCAAAAAGCCAAGGGTTAGGCCCTTGGCTTTTTGGTATATTTAATCCGGTAGATATGGAAATTTGAAGAGCATAGGTTTTTCGGAACGGCCGGAAGTGGTTCGGAGCTAGGTGAGCTCTCGCGCCAATTTCAACTCTCCAATCTCAAATCTTTATCAGAGGAAATTAATAACGTCCTCCGCCGCCGCCGCCTCCGCGAGCAAATTTTCCAGGGCCACCGCCGCCCCGGTTGCCGCCACCCCGGCCGCCTTCATCTTCGCGGGGCTTAGCTTTGTTAACTTTGAGGTCGCGACCCATCCACTCTGCTCCGTCGAGAGCACTAATGGCTGCATCTTCTTCTGCATCTGTGGACATTTCTACAAAACCGAAGCCGCGGGGGCGACTGGTTTCTCTGTCGGTAGGTAGATGTACTCGCTTAACGGTTCCGTATTCGGCGAAGACGGTGGTGATGTCTTCTTGGGTAACTTGGTAGGATAAGTTACCGACGTATATCGACATGAGGAATAACTCCAAAATTTAGACAGTGCGAAGATTTCAGTTTCGGAGAGTCCCCTGCCGATACAGAAGGGCAAGTTTTTAGACAATTCTGTAGCAATGAACAAAGCCTGCAACTGAATCTGATTCACACTTGGTACTTTAACATAGAATTAGAGTTTTTTGAGTAGGTTTCAGGAGTTAATTAAGTAGTTCTAATTAAAGGTAAAACTTTTAGGGTATTCAGAAACCTGGTTGATCGGTATGATGTTTTGCCTGCTGTGGAAGCAGAGAAAGTTATGCCGCCCCCTCTCACCGCAGGAAAGATACATCCACCTTGCCAAAGTTGGTACTCAAAGCTAGGTTTACGTTTTCCAGGGCTTTGACTAACCACACCACGCCTTCTCGGGTACTGCATTCGTAGTGACCGAACAAAATTGCCAGTCGCTTTTCTAGGTAGGGTTTGACTTTGCCGCAAATTAGTACGATTTTCAGCAGCAAACCTGTGGTTTGGGTCGGCCCGAGGTTTGAGATCAGGTCGATGAAGACAAAGTGGTTGGGCCGCACAGGACTCTCTACTACTAAAAAGTTCAATAACTGGCTGCAAGTTCTGATCATTAAAAATTCATTAAACTTCTGATCATCGCTGTGGGGCAGGGTATTTTGTAGTTGCTTATACAATTTTTCGTTAAAGAGACGTTTGCCGTACCGATCGTCGGTGACAGAAGAAATCAGGTATTCGTACAAGTCGTCTTTAAAGGATCGGTAGGACCCAGTTGTGCTGGCGTTTGCCGTGAATCGGCCCGCTAGCTCTTTGTAGGTATCGGCTCCCTCTACTTTTCCGACAAAGTGCTTGAGGGCAAAGAACAGTTCCGGGTCGGTCAACAGTGTCGGGTTTTTTATCGGTTGTATAATTCTTTTGAATGAAATTGAGGTTTCCCGGCGCGCTGTTTGGGCTTTTCTCACTTGGTGAGCCACGTATTGCGAGAGGTTGACCTCAAATTGCTGCTGCTTTTGAGCTTGGATTTTTTTAATGATTTTCTGCTGTTCGTAGGTGCTGTCGTCGCTGAGGAGGCAGTGTTTGTAGAGGTAAGGGTAGCGGGGAATTAAGGTTCCGAGGGCAAGGGTAGCAGGGGTTTTGCTGTTGCTGCTATCTTCATTGTTGTGAGTTATGACTTTGGCTAAACGTTGGAGGGTGAGGTACTGTTCGCTTTCGGTAAATTGATTTGCTAATTGGGGGATGGAGGCTCGCCCCCGCGATCGATTGTATCCAAATAATATTTTGGGCGCTTCTTCAAACAAAGCGATCAATTCAGGGATGGCTGCTTGTTTGCTGGGGTAAGTTTGCCAGCGGTTGATCAGGATGTGGCAGCAGCGGTTGAGGATGTACTTGAATTCTTGTTGGGCGTGTTCTGAGGCTGCTATTTTTTCGAGTGCGTCGGCGACGGATCGATCGGGATATCCGGTACCCTGGATAAACAAAGTGCGAAAGCGGCTGATGAGTTCGGCCGGCTGCTCTCGTTGTACCAACTCCAGCCAGTGCTGGTAAAGTAGCTGTTCTTCTTCGTAACTTTGTCTGTTGTAGTCGTTCACTGTGGATTAACCCTCCGAGGCTGGGGCAGTAGCTTTCCGCGCTATTAGCTTGATGAATTGGCCCATGAAGCGCAACAATTAAGTCAACCGAGCTTCTGGCCGGATGAAGCTTAGGGGTAGAAGCTGTCAGCAGCTTAAGCCGATCGATATTTTTTGCTTAGTTAAACTATTTACCAACACCAGCATGGCATGAATTGTTGGTAATTAGCAAGGCCTTAAATACCATCGACTTTGTAAAGTATTGGTAAAGATTGTGGGTGGGTACGGGATATTTTTTTGGTGGGCCGACGATTTAGTATTAGGACGATCAAGGTCAATCCTGATCCGCAGCCTGCGGTTAGTTAAATTTGAGGTTGGGCGAGGTAGAATTAACTGTGAAAATAATTATTTGAAATGTGAGTGCTGGTTATGGTTTGTCGCGTAAGTATCGCCCAACTTGCTGAAATTTTAAATGTACCTTTGCCTGCTATGTCTAAGGGCGTTTTGACAGCTTTAGGGACAGGTATTGCCACAGATACGCGCACTCTTGAGGGGGGCGAAGTATTTTTGGCGCTGCGGGGAGACAATTTTGATGGCCATCAATTTTTGGCAAAAGCCCGTGATTTGGGGGCGATTGCGGCGATTGTCGATCAAGATTGGCAAGAGGAATTGCCTAATTTTCCGCTGTTGCGCGTTGACAACACTTTAAAAGCTTACCAGTCGATCGCCCGTTGGTGGCGTGACCAATGCAGTATACCTATAGTTGCTGTTACTGGTTCTGTAGGTAAAACTACAGTTAAAGAGTTAATTGCGACGGTTTTGTCAACGAAGGGAAATGTTCTTAAAACTCAATATAACTACAACAATGAAATTGGCGTACCAAAAACTCTGTTGGAGCTTTCACCGACCCACAATTATGCTGTAATTGAAATGGGAATGCGCGGCAGTGGAGAAATTGCGCTGCTGTCGCAAATTGCTCGTCCTACTGTTGCGGTAATTACTAATGTAGGAACGGCCCATATCGGACGCTTGGGATCGGAAGATGCGATCGCCCAAGCTAAGTGCGAACTTTTAGCCGAAATGCCTGCTGATAGCATTGCTATTCTCAATCACGATTGTGACAGATTAATCGCAACTGCGACCGAAGTTTGGCAGGGAAAAACTTTAAGTTACGGTTTAGAAGGCGGGGATTTCTGCGGAGAATTGCTCAACAATGATACAATACTTATAGAAGGTATGGAATTGCCGCTGCCGCTGCCGGGACGACACAATGCTCTAAATTATTTGGCAGCTTTGGCGGTAGGCAAAGTTTTAGGTATTGATTGGGAAGTTTTAAAGCAAGGTTTATCTGTGCAGTTACCGGATGGACGGGCACGCCGCTACGATTTGCCCAATGATATTGTGATTCTGGATGAGACTTACAATGCTGGTTTGGAGTCGATGTTGGCGGCCCTGAGACTGTTAGCAGATACTCCTGGAAAGCGCCGGATTGCGGTGTTGGGAACGATGAAGGAATTGGGCGACAGGGCGATAGACTTTCACCGACAAGTGGGAAGGGCGGCGCGAGAGTTGAATCTCGATGGTTTATTTATTTTTGCTGATTTTGAGGAAGCAGCGGCAATGGCTGCAGGTGCGGCGGGTTTGCATTTTGTGGAGATAGGAGATATTACAGCCAAGGATGGGCAAGAAGATTTAGCAAAGCGGTTGTTGGGATTTGTCGAAAAGGGCGATCGGATTTTATTTAAAGCTTCTCATTCAGTTGAGTTGAATCGAGTTGTGGAGAAGTTTAGGGCAGATTTTGTGGGGGAGTAATAGAAAAGAAATTTTTGGGATTTGAAATTATGCGATCGCTTCTAGTCGATCGCCGCCTCCAACTCACGTTTCGATCGTTGATGCGTAGGGTAAGATGCCCATCTGCACCTAAGTCCCGATGGCTCAATATTTTGATAGCCCTCTGGCCTCGATTTCGATATCGGGATCGAGCTCAATTATTGAAATTTTGGCATTTTCAACTACTGTATTTCCCATCATTGTATTGTGCATTGCCTCAAACTTAGATTCTTCCTTAGCAATTCGTTCGTAGTGCAAAATTACGTGATAACGCTTTTCAATAGGCTCTCCAGAATCTGAAATTTCCACCGCGTCCCAATCTATATTTTGAGATTGTTCGGCTTGCTGGCGGTAGCGAGAGGCTAAATTTTCTAGGGCGATCGCGATCGCGTGTTCTTTCGTTTGTCCGTAAACATTCATTGTATCATTGGGGCGATCGCTCAGAGACGACGAAATCTGACAAAGATACTGCCCGTTTGATTGAGCGCAAACGTCGATCGCAATTGTACCAGCAGTGCGATCGGGATTTATTTGAGTCATGTCAACCTCGCTATTTTATGAAATAAAATTGCTAAATTGTATCTGGGTCAATATTTAATTCTCGCTGTTTTGCGGCCGGGCGATCGGCTCTTGTTGACCACGTTACATCTCTATCAAAATTGAGATGGAGGAGAACATTAGCGATACGGTTTAAGATATGCAAGGGCGAAATAGGGATAAATTTGAGGCTCTCGCGCGAGTCATCCATCCGCGTCAGTCAGCGTTCATCTGCGGTTGCTAAAAAGAGCATCAAACGCAGCCATCCCGATCGTGAATCGCCCGTTCATTCTCCTGACTGAATTTGACTCCTCACCCACTCCCGGAACAAGCGAATTAAAGCATTTTCTTTTGTAGTCCTTCTCAATTCCAAAAAGCGCAGCATCTCAACTTGCGACAAAAAAGGAAAAGTCGGAGACACATCTCTTTCTGTATATTCCTGTGCTTCCAACTGATAAATTATTAAACGATTTCCGTCGTAGCGCCAAACTTCCGGCACGCCTAAACTTGCATATAAAGAAAGTCGATCGATCGAACTGCTAGTCACGTCAATTTCCACAACTAAATCTGGCGGCGGATCTTGATTGAGATCGATTTGTTCTTTGTCCCAAACCACATTCTCATTTTGGATATAGTAGCACTGATCCGGTTCCAAACCGCGAGCCAAATCTTCGCGCCTGCAAGTTAGAGAACCCAAACTGCAAATTTCAACATTCAATTCATCACTCACACTTTCTACAAAACGTCCCAAGATTTTTTTGTACTTTTCGTGGGGTGCTAAAGGAGTCATAATTTCTAAATTTCCGCGATCGTAAGTCAGGCGAATTCCTCCCTGTTGGGTTAACTCATTCAGCAGGGATTCGTAAGTTTTCCAGCTAATGTTTTTCAGCAGAATTCCGCTAGTTTGATTCTGGATCAGGGTGGCTGTCATGGCTACCTGCCTGGGTGTTAAATTATTGATTGTATATTAGCAAACATTATCTTGATTGACGGGCGATCGCTCTTTTAGAGAGACTTTTGAAGGGAGCATCTCTTTCAAAGACTAAAAAGCATTTGTGAGGAGTGTGATCGGGACGTTGGCTCTGTTGTATATCCCTAGCGGGTTTTGACAGCTCACACTCCTGTGAAAATAAAATTGGGATACTTCCATTGACCAAGGTTAAAAACTAGATTTTTCTAGTTTTTAACCTTGGTGATTGACTGCGACAAATCAATTCGTCGTAGTCAATACATTACTTCGCAGCTTGACGCTCTTTTGCCGCCTTAATCACTTCTTCAGCGATGTTATTCGGACAAGGAGCATAGTGCGAGAAGGACATTGAGAACTGTCCGCGCCCAGAGGTCATAGTACGCAAATCGCTAATGTAACCAAACATTTCGCTCAACGGCACATCGGCCTTGATCCGTGCTCCTGTCTGGCTTGTTTCCTGAGATTTCATCATCCCCCGGCGGCGGTTGAGGTCGCCGATCACGTCGCCCATGTAATCATCTGGAGTGAATACATCGACATTCATAATCGGTTCGAGCAACTGAGGCCCGGCTTTCGGCAGAGACTGACGATAGGCCGCTTTGGCAGCAATTTCAAAAGCCATTGCTGACGAGTCAACGGGGTGGAAACCGCCTTCTAGAAGCGTGAATTTCAAGTCTAGGCAAGGGAATCCAGCCAAGACGCCTTTGTCGATGCAGCTTTCAAAGCCTTTTTCGACGGCTGGCCAATATTCTCTCGGTACACTACCACCAGTCACTTTTGACTCAAATATGAAGCCACTTCCAGGCTCACCAGGCTCGATCACGTAGCCGATTTTGGCGAATTGACCGGAACCACCTGATTGCTTTTTGTGGGTGTAATCGTCTTCGAGGCGCTTGGTAATCGACTCGCGGTAGGCTACCTGCGGTTCGCCGACTTCTACTTCGATGCCGTGGGTGCGCTTGAGAATGTCTACTTTGATGTCGAGGTGTAACTCGCCCATCCCCTTGAGAATCATTTCGCCGCTTTCTTGATCCGTCACCATGTGGAAGGATGGGTCTTCTTGCACCATCTTGGTGAGGGCTGCTCCCATTTTTTCTTCCGCGCCTTTTTGTTTCGGTTTGACCGAAATCGAAATAACGGGATCGGGGAATACCATCGGCTCTAGGGTTGCGGGATTTTTGGGGTCGCAGATGGTGTGTCCGGTGCGGACGTTTTTCATGCCGACGATCGCCACAATGTCCCCGGCTTGGGCCGATTCAATTTCTTCGCGAGAGTTGGCGTGCATTTCCACCAAACGGCTGATGCGCTCGGTTTTACCTGTGGCGGTGTTGAGTACGGTGTCGCCCTTGGACAGAGTACCGGAGTACAAGCGTGTGAAGGTTAGAGCGCCGTAGCGATCGTCCATGATCTTAAACGCAAGTGCCCGCAATGGCCTATTGGGATCGACAACGGCAAACTCGCCGGTTTCCTCGCCATCAAGATCGACTTCTGGCTGCGGTGTGACTTCCATCGGGTTTGGCAGGTAGTCAACTACGGCATCTAGAACCAACTGCACGCCTTTGTTTTTAAACGATGAGCCGCAGTAGGTGGGGAAAAATGCCCGATCGCGAGTACCTTTGCGAATGCAGCGCTTCAGGTCGTCGAGGCTCGGCTCGTTGCCTTCGAGATACTGTTCCATCAGAGTGTCGTCTTGCTCGACGGCCAGTTCGATCAACTGTTCGCGCCAAGTTTCGACATCATCGACCATATCGGCGGGGACATCTTTAATTTCATAGTTCATCGGATCGCCGGAGTCATCCCAGATCCAGGCTTTGCGGGTCAGCAAATCGACTACGCCACAAAACTTTTCTTCTATGCCGATCGGCAATACCATCACCATCGGTTTAGCTGCGAGGATTTTATCAACTTGCTTGACAACGCGGTAAAAATCTGCACCCGTGCGATCGAGCTTGTTGATGTAGATAACGCGAGCGACTTTGGAATCGTTAGCGTAGCGCCAGTTGGTTTCAGATTGCGGTTCAACTCCACCCGAACCGCAGAACACACCAATGCCACCATCGAGAACCTTCAAAGAACGGTAAACCTCGATCGTAAAATCGACGTGTCCCGGAGTATCAATGATGTTGAGCTGATGATCGTTCCAGAAGCAGGTGGTAGCAGCGGATTGAATCGTAATACCGCGCTCTTGCTCCTGTTCCATGAAGTCAGTAGTCGCCGCGCCTTCGTGAACTTCACCAATTTTGTGGATTTTACCTGTCAGTTTCAGGATTCTTTCTGTTGTGGTGGTCTTGCCAGCATCTACGTGGGCGAAGATGCCAATATTTCGATAACGAGTGAGATCTTTCATAATTACTGTTGAGATTAAATTCGACGAACCGTCGGCGACCACCTGCAAGCGTAACCAGCGAGGAATCAATGTTGCCTTAGGCGCCAGTACAGGCTAGATTTCCTTTCCCCTGTTTCTGGCAGAACTATCTTAATTTTGACACTTTCCCGTCATTCCTGCGAAGGATTTTTGGTTTAATCAGTACGGGAATCCTTACAATTCATAAAAATACCCTAGACCAAGGGAAAAATTTTCTGTGAAAGTTAGGTTGGGTTAAGAAAGTAGGTTGGGTTGAGGCAGGCGTACCCAACAAATTCGTGTTTTTGACGCTTCGCTCAACTTGATATTTTGCACCATTGTCAGCAAAACGGTATAAAGCGGGTTTTCCTGACAAAAAACCTAATATTTTACGCGACTTTGTGGCAAGAAACCCGGTTTCTGACATTAAATAGGTAGGTGCAAATAAATCAGCCTACGAGGAGAGGGCGCGTGAGTGCAGCAATAAACTGGCAGCTTTGATATATCTTTGCTTAACCGGCCACTACAAAATTTTATTAAAAACCCCGTTGCTGCCTTCAAAACGATCTAAGTCAAAATCGACCCACTCATCATCCGTTGATATCTCCGCTCCAATTCATCCCGCACCACAGGCCACTGATTCAAACTTTCATCATTCTCAATTACCATTTGAGCCGCCGCCCTCGCCAACTCCAAAACCTCCTGATCCTCCACCAAACTCGCCAAAGCAAAATCCGGCAAACCCGACTGTCGAGTTCCCAAAACCTGACCAGGCCCGCGCAATCTCATGTCCATTTCTGCAATAAAAAAACCATCTTGAGATTGTTCTAAAACCTTCATTCTCTGCATAGCTTCCGCCGTTTTGGAACCGGGCATTAACAAACAATAAGAACGGTTGCTGCCCCGACCGACTCTACCCCGCAACTGGTGCAGTTGCGACAGTCCAAAACGCTCAGAATTTTCAATTAGCATTACCGTGGCATTCGGCACGTCTACTCCCACCTCGACCACAGTAGTAGATACTAAAATATCCGTTTCTTTGTCCCGAAACTTAGAAATTGCGTCATCTTTGTCGGCACTGCTCATTCTCCCGTGCAGCAAACCCACCTTAAACTCAGGAAATACACTTTTTTCAAGTTTCTCTTTTTCCTCAATTGCCGATCGCACATCCAACTTTTCCGACTCCTCCACCAGCGGCAGCACCACATAAACTTGACGCCCGCTCGCCACTTCCCGCCGAATCAAATCGTAAGCTTGAATGCGTTCTTTGGCAGACAGTACAGTGGTTTGAATCGCCTGCCTACCGGGGGGAAGTTCATCAATTTGACTCACATCTAAATCCCCGTGCAGCGTCAGCGCCAGCGTCCGGGGAATGGGAGTTGCCGTCATCGTCAAAACGTGGGGAGCCTCGCCTTTTTGCTGCAATTTAGCGCGCTGCTGTACACCGAATCTGTGCTGTTCGTCAATTACCGCCAAACCCAATTTATGGAAATTCACGGTATCTTGAATCAGCGCGTGAGTTCCCACTAAAACGGGCAATTCTCCGGTTTCTAATTGGTTGTGAATTTCCCGGCGCTTGGCTATTTTTGTGGAACCTGTTAACAGTTCGACAGACAAGTGCATCAAGTTAAACCAACCTACCAATTTGCGATAGTGCTGTTCTGCTAAAACTTCTGTCGGCGCCATTAAAGCCGCTTGATAACCGGATTGAATAGCTGCTAGCATTGCCACAACGGCGACTACGGTTTTGCCGGCACCGACATCGCCTTGGACTAATCTGTTCATCGGTTGCGACGAAGCTAAATCGTTGAGGATGTCATTAATTACTCTTTCCTGAGCATTAGTCAAGGCAAAAGGTAAGATTTCATAAAAATGTTCGATCAATTTGCCAGTAGGAAGGATGACTGCACTAGCTTGAGCTTTCCTTTGGGTTTGGCGGCGCTTTAAAAGTCCTAATTGCAGGTAGAAAAATTCGTCAAAAACTAAGCGGCGGCGGGCGGCGGCCAAACAATCTCGATCGAGCGGAAAGTGAATATTAGTCACGGCATCGGCTAAACCCATTAAACCGTAACGCTCGCGCAAATCCTCTGGTAGCGATTCTGGCAACATTTTCGCCGCCGGCATTGCCGCCAAAATCGATCGCCTCACCGAACCAGCATCCACCCCCTCCGTCAGCGGATAAACTGGTATCAGGCGACCGACTTTCATTGATTCGATCGCACCGCCGGAGTCATCTAATACTTCTAGCTCAGGATTTTCTAAAGTAATTCCATATTTACCCTGCTTCACCAACCCGGAAGCTGCTAGTACCGCACCTGTACAATACTCGCGCTTTTTGAATTCTTGCCAGCCGCGATTGCTGTAGCGAGGGCCTGCAAAAAAACGACTAATTTTTATTTCTCCGGTGCGGTCTTTTAAAATTACTTCTAATATGGTTAATTTCTTATTCTTTGGACTAGAAAAGCAATTGCAGCGCTTTACTTCAGCGATTAAAGTGACAGTTTCCCCGGCTATTAGCTCGCGAATTTGTACTTGCTTTGCATAGTCGATATGGTTGCGGGGATAGTAGTAAAGCAAGTCATATACAGTGTATAAACCCAGTTTTGCCAAGCGGTTGCCGTTGGCTGGACCGATGCCGGTGACCCGGGTTAACTGTTGGTCGAGAGTGAGGCTTGGTGGTGCGGCTGTTGTACTCAGGGGTGCAGTTCGGGGAACGGAAAATGCTGGGGCGGTTGGTTCAGAAGCGTTAGCGTTTGCGGGTCTGACTTGTCGTGCTTGTTCTGGCTGGTGGTGAGTTTCTTGTTCCCAAACTTGCTCCATTTGTCTCAAAAAACTGACCGTAATGGCGATCGAATGTTGGCGCTGTTCAAGATCTTTCTGAGGGTAGATGTCGAATTCAGCGGCTAGTTGTCTGGCTCGATCGCGCGAAGAAGCCGCCACAGAACCTGCCAACTGTCTCAAACTCAGGCCCAGAAACTCACTGAAGCGGTATTGACTGCCTTGGATGTCGTTAAATCCGCGATCGGCTTCTACTGAAAGAGCTTTTTGCAATCGCTGCCATTCTGGTTGATTATTAGTCATCAGTCATTAGTTATTAGTCATTAGTTATTAGTCATTAGTCATTAGTCATTAGTCATTAGTCATTAGTTATTAATCATAGCTCAAGAATTCCACACAACTGACAACTGACAACTGTCAACTGACAACTGTCAACTGTCAACTGTCAACTGACAACTGACAACTGACAACTGTCAACTGACAACTGACTAATCTTCAAACCAACTCGATCGCCAAGCCGACTCAGCCTCCACCACAGCGAGTTCCCGCTGCTTTTTCTGGTAATCGCGGCCTAGCGAGTTCAACTTTACAGACAGGTTACGAATTTGCTGGCGCCAAGCCGACGTTTCCGCATCGGCAAACTCTATTTCCGACAGCCGCAGTTTAATCGCTGTAATGTGCAGCGCCCTACTACCCAAATTTTCTGCCAATTTTCGCGATGCTGATGAGGCATCAGTTTCAATGATTAAGTTTAATAAGTTAGGCGGGCCGGCAACACTATCGCCGGAGGATTCAGCTTGAGAAGCAGCTTCTAGAACCGGTTCTGGCAATTGACTCGGCAAGATTCCCGACTGTTGCAGCAAGCGGTTGGTGTCGCGAGAAAGCAGCTTGAGTATATGGACGATCGACTTTTCAATACTATTTTGCCAGCGTGCCAAACTTTCTGGGGAATTGGCACTTGGCAATTGATAATTTGCCAATGAAAATAGATAGTTAATGGCGGAAACTGGGGTTTTTTCCTTTTCGTCTTCTTCCTTGTCGTCTGATTCGTCTTCCTCTTCTTCCTCTTCTTCATCGAAGTCGTCTTCGTCTTCTTCTTCCTCTTCCTCTTCCTCTTCCTCTATTTCTTCATCTGCTACTGATTCAGTCACCAGCGATCGCAATTTTTCCTCCGACGCCGCAGCCAAAGCCTTTACAGACTGCTGCATTTTTTGTCGCCCCTCGAAGGACAAGTTGAGAAACGACTCCGGTACTGCTTGAGTGCAAAGGTGATAGCAAGCCAAAGTTAACTGCTGTCGCACCGCTTGTCCCAACGCAGTTAAATAACCTTCGTAGGTACTGCGAAACTCCAAATTCAAGGCTGCTAAAGCCTCTTCGAGTCCTGCCAAATCTTGCTCTATTCTCTCTTTTGGTCGCACCATATCTCTCGTATAAAATTAAAATAGGACTTATATCATTTCCGGTTACACCGGAATGATGTTGACTGTTGACGGTTGACTGTTGACGCCGTGAACCGTGAACCGTCAACTCTAATTTATTATTCCGATGCTAACGGATTTGATATTATGCAAGTTTTCCATCTTTACGCTGTCTGTAGTAGTAAGGTTTGCAGTGCCCACACTACAAATATAGTCTGTCCATAAGTCCTATAAAAATTAAAAATTAAAAATGCAAAAAATCAATTTTTACATTTTTAATTTTTAATTCTAAATCTTAATTTGGGATTATTGAGCACCCATTTGGGCTGCCACTTCATCGGCAAAGTTAGCTTCTACCTTTTCAATGCCTTCGCCCAAGACAAAACGCACGAATCGGCGCACTTGGACATTTTCTCCAATTTGGGCGATCGTTTGTTTTACCAACTCTTCTACCGAGATATTCTGATCTTTAATAAAAGGCTGATCCATCAAAGATAACTCTTTCATGCGCTTCTCAATCCGCCCTAGAACAATCTTTTCTTTGATGTTTTCCGGCTTATTGCCCAAGTCATCCTTGCCCATTTCAATTGCCTTTTCTCTTTCGACAACTTCGGCGGGGATATCTTCAACTTTCACGTATTCCACATTCGGGCAAGCTGCAATTTGCATCGCAATATTCCGCACCAAAGTTTGGAATTCTTCGCGACGTGCCACAAAATCTGTTTCGCAGTTAACTTCCACCAGCACTCCCACGCGGCCGCCGGTGTGGATGTAGCTGCCTACAAGCCCTTCGGAGGCAACTCGTCCACCTTTTTTACCTGCTGAAGCCAGACCTTTTTTTCGCAGCCACTCAATGGATGTTTCCATATTGCCTTCGTTTTCCACGAGGGCTTTTTTGCAGTCCATCATGCCCGCGCCAGTTTTTTCGCGCAGTTCTTTAACAAGTTTTGCAGATATGTCCGCCATCTTCTTTAAGTTCCCAATCAAAATTAGTTATTAGTCATTAGTCATCAGTCATTAGTCATCAGCCGTTAGTCATTAATTTTAATGTTAATGATTAGACCAGAGTGAAGAAATATTCAGTCGATATTAGTACCGGCTTGGTACGTGTAGCGCCCGAATTCATTCTAGCGCTGACACAATGAATGCTTTTGCCAGAACTCTACTAATGACTTAGACTCCTGCCATGTACAATTAAAAATTAAAAATATCCAACTAAAAATAGTAATAATTATTTTTAATTTTCAATCTTTAATTTTTAATTTCCTGGTGTCAGATTCCGAGGGCAATACTAGCTCTCGGTTTCTTCGCCCTCGGCCTCAGCAGCTTCGTCGGGATCTACATAATCGGGGTCATCCAATTCTTCGATTTCGACATCATATTCAGCGCCTTCGTAACCACCTTCGTAGTCGTAGTCTTCCTCAGAGTCGCCGCCCTGCTGACCGTGACGACCTTCGTAGATGGCATCAGCTAACTTGCCGACAATCAGCTTGATCGATCGAATAGCATCGTCATTCGCCGGAATCGCAATGTCAACCAAATCCGGGTCGCAGTTGGTATCCAACAGAGAGACGATCGGAATTCCCAACTTTTGGCATTCCAACACCGCATTATACTCGCGGCGTTGGTCTACCAGCACCACTCCGTCGGGAATCTTCCGCATAGATTTAATCCCGCCCAGATATTTCTGGAGTTTTGCCATTTCTCGGCGCAGTACAGAAGCTTCTTTTTTCGGCAGCAAATCCAGGGCGCCGATTTCCTCGCGGCGCTCCAAATCCTTGAGACGCTCCACGCGGGACTTAATCGTCGTCCAGTTGGTGAGCATTCCCCCCAGCCAGCGCTGGTTGACGTAATAAGCACCGCAGCGTTGAGCTTCTTGGGCTACAATCCCGGCAGCTTGGCGCTTTGTACCCACGAACAAAAACTTTTTGCCTTTTTCTGAGGCAACTCTCATGTACTCGTAGGCGTCTTCCATAAGCTGAGCGGTTTGCACGAGGTCGATGATGTGAACCCCGTTGCGCTCTGTAAAAATGTATGGAGACATTTTTGGGTTCCACCGACGGGTTTGGTGTCCGAAGTGAACCCCTGACTCTAACATTTGAGCCAAACTGACTACTGGCATTGTATTTTTAACTCCTAATTCGGGTTAATCCTCCACCCGGTCGTATTTCTGAAGGTTTGCGCCCTAGAAACACCCGAAAACCCGGATGTGCGAATTTAAACAACTTTTCTAGTTTATCACAGCGCGCGCTACTTTTTCTGACAATCTCATATCCGTAAGGTTGGCTTCTCACATCCTGGTGAGATTTAGGGCGCGGGTTGGGTGCGGGGTACGCACGCTGCGGTTAAAGTTACTTGCAAGCACTTCTTAAAAACAAAAAATCCTGGTGGGAGGTTGCGAAAGCCTTTGTTCGCTTGTGAGACAATGACGTTGTTAGTGCGCCTCTTGTGCCTTCTAACTTCGATCGAGCTGGTATCCATTTTTTTCGATCGGCAATTCAGTCAGCTTTAGTACCCTGCCCTCTCGAACCGCAAAAATCCCAAAGCTAAAAACGCCATGCCCATACCCATTCTCGTTCTGCTTGAAGTTCTAATTGTTATCGCACTTTCGAGACTTGTAGGTTTAGGATTTCGAGCGATCAAACAACCTCAAGTTATTGGAGAAATTGTAGCAGGAATTATGCTTGGGCCTTCTCTATTTGGCTTAGTTGCACCAGATTTAGCAACAGCACTTTTTCCAGCCGAAGCC
The DNA here is from genome assembly GCF_036705685.1 of Microcoleus sp. AT3-A2. Lineage (NCBI taxonomy): Bacteria > Bacillati > Cyanobacteriota > Cyanophyceae > Oscillatoriales > Microcoleaceae > Microcoleus > Microcoleus sp. AT3-A2. Next base: position 25,284 of record NZ_JAUBVF010000053.1, on the reverse strand, counting down.
GTTCCCTTCCTAAACGTGTTGTCTGAGGTGGGGCTAATATTTTTCATGTTCTTGATTGGTTTGGAACTGAATCCCAAGTACCTCAAAAGCAATTTAGATATAGCGATTTTAACTTCCCACGTCAGCATTCTAGTGCCGTTTTCCCTGGGAAGCTTGCTCGCACTGCTGCTGTATCCCATCGTTTCAAATAATAGCGTTTCCTTTACCGCCTTTGCTTTGTTTTTGGGCGCGGCGATGTCAATTACGGCGTTTCCGGTGCTGGCAAGAATTATTACAGAACACAACTTGCAGAATACCAAATTGGGGACGCTGGCATTGACTTGCGCTGCGGTAGACGACGTGACGGCGTGGTGTTTGTTAGCAGTGGCGATCGCAGTTACTCGTACTAATTCGATGATTGGTGCTTTGCCGACAATTATTGAGTCTTTAATTTACATCGGTTTCATGCTGACTGTAGTCCGCTGGTTCTTGCAGCGGCTTTCCAAACACTACAACCGCACTGGCAGATTAACACAGTTAGTGCTCTCCGGCATTTACATGGGAGTTTTAGCTTCTGCCTTAATTACTGAATTGATCGGCATTCATTTAATTTTCGGTGCATTTTTGTTGGGTGCTGCCATGCCGAAAAATGCGGGATTAACCAGAGAATTAGCAGAAAAAACCGAAGACTTTGTACTAATATTTCTGCTGCCAATATTTTTTGCTTATAGCGGCTTGCGGACTCAAATCGGCTTGCTCAACAGCCCCGAATTGTGGCTGCTGTGCGCCGCTGTTTTGGGAGTGGCAATTATCGGAAAATACGTCGGGACTTACGTTGCGGCTAGAGTCTGTGGCATCAGCAACCGCGAAGCTTCAGCCCTGGGATGGCTGATGAATACTCGCGGTTTGACTGAACTAATTGTGCTGAATATCGGTCTTTCATTGGGCGTAGTTTCGCCGCTGCTATTTACGATGTTAGTCATCATGGCTTTAGTGACAACTTTTATGACTTCGCCTCTGTTGGAGTGGACTTATCCAAAACGGTTAATTAGATTAGATATTTCCGAAGTTAACTCTGAGGATTCAGAATTAGAACATTTAGAAATGGCTGACAGCAGCGAAGAAACTGCGAATAAATTACTGCCAACTTATCGAATTTTAGTACCGGTTGCCAATCCCAGCACGCAGAAAGGTTTACTGCGACTAGCGGTAGCGCTGGCGCAGCCTGCTGCTGGTATGGGTGGTGAGGATTTACAGTCGGCGGCGGTTCATCCTCTGAGTTTGATAGAATTAAATGATGACTATGCCTTTGAAAGTACGCCTGCGGAAGCCGATCGCATTATTCAAGAACGTCGCTCGAAATTATCAGAATTGATTGAGAGTTTGGAACTGCCGGAGGCGAGAAAATTCGTACATCCCATCATTCGGGTTACTAATGATGTAGCCAGGGAGACGGCACAAATTGCGGAAATAGATCGCGCGGATTTGATTTTAGTAGGGTGGCACAGACCTACTTTTAGCAGCAACCGTTTGGGAGGACGTGTCGGCCAAATTCTCAGCAACGCTAAGGTGGATGTAGCAATTTTTGTTGACAGAGGCCGGGAAAGGTTGAATAACTTGTTAGTACCTTACGCGGCAAACATTCACGATGATTTGGGGTTAGAATTGGCGCTGAGACTGTTAGTTAATAGCGAGGAACGCCGTTTGACGGTGCTGCGGGTGGCGGTTGACGGGGAAGCTGAAAACGAGCTGAGTTACGATTTTCAGCGAGTGATGGAGCAGTTACCGGTTGAGGTACGATCGCGAATTGAAACTCCGATTGTGGAGGCTGCTGAGCCAATTCAAGCAGTGGTGGCGGCTTCTGCTAATGCTGATTTGACTATTGCAGGTACGAGTCGGGAGTGGGGAATTGAGCGCCAAACTTTGGGACAGTATACTGATGAATTGGCTGTGCAGTGTCATTCTTCGCTGCTGATTGCGCGGTGCTACGTTAAAGTGCGATCGCACTTGGCATCGGTACTTCCTCAAATGTAGTCAGTTGACTGTTGACTGTTGACTGTTGACTGTTGACTGTTGTTATTAGTTATTGGTTATTGGTTATTTGTGAGTTAGTGCCAATGCCCAATGCCCAATGCCCAATGCCCTTTTTGGCCAATGCCCAATTCCTAATGCCCAATTCCCAATTCCCAATTCCCAATTATTAATTACCAAGATTATGAATCATTTAAGCCTGAAATCACTGGCATTTTACGGCATTACGATCGGCTCAGTTGCACTGCTGTTTAAAGTAGTAACTGCTTATGGGGAAACAAATTTAAAGGCGGCCCCGGCAATTGCGGGAAATTATCGCTTCGATCCTCAAAGTTTGCCCGAATGTCTGAAATCTGATGTTTTGGTATTGACAATCGAGCAATCGGGTGTTTATTTGAGCGGTAATTTGCGATCGGGCAGCAGGGAGGGCAGGGAAAAAACAGCCGAAGAGAAACCTTCTCTATTTGGTAAGTGGGAAACTCAAGGATTGAACTTGTCGGGTGCGGTTCCTAATTTAGCGGGTTGCAGCGACTCCACAGCAACCGGTCAAAACAGTTCTGTTAAAATGCGCGGAATTGTGGAGCAAGAAACCCTCAAGGGAAAAATTAGTCTAACTGATAAGGCGGCGGCTACTGATTTTACGGCTCAAAGAGAAGCGGCGGTGCAACCCCAGAAGAATGAACATTGATTGATTCCCAGAGAAAATAAGAAAGGGGAAATGCGTAATTCTTTGTCGCTTTCTGACTCTTCCCTTCACCCTTGGCGAAGCAAGGAATCACAAAGCGGCGGCGGGGGTGGGGGAGTGGGCGATCGAACTCCGGTCACCGGAGCTCGCCTGTGACGGTCGGTTGCTGCTAAATTAGAAAATATACGTAAAAGTAAATGATAAAAATAAAGTATCCCAGAGAAGTTCTTGGTTGAGAATTTGTCTTGCTCAAGACCCCCCGTGCCCGTATAGTTTGTTTGGAATGGATGTTGCCGTGATATTAATGCCGTCAGAAACTTCGCTTACCCAGTCAAACCCATTAATTTTAGACAGTTTGCCAGACTTGTCGCCCTCCGATGGGGGATGTTCCCGCCGAGCCAGATTGCAAATTGACTTGATGTTGCTGGCGATCGAAGCCTTGTATCTCGGAGGTGCGGAAGAAATGCTGGCAGTGTCAAAGGACCTGGAATTGGAATCAATTATCAAAAATCGGGTTGCCCTTTGGCTGATGCGTAATACTAACCCGCTGAGACGCTACACCCAGCGCCGCTCCCTTACCATTGTGGAGGCAAAAGCGCTGGTGGCGATCGCCTGTAATATGGCGCGTAAGTTAACCGCCACAATTCGGCAGTTGCTGCTAGACTCGCAGCAGTTGCGATCGAGAAATATCCCCCTTAACCAGAACCAGCCGCTGGCCGAGTATTTAGAACGCTTTCGAGCTCACTTTCGATCGCGCATGAACCCCAAGCGATCGCTAGTTGCAGCTTACGATTCCGACGACAAGCTCAACGAACTAGCTTTGAACTTGTTGAGCAAACTGCTATTTTGTACAGGCACAGCCGGAATGCAGCGCTTCTGGGTTAGCCTGTTTGATGGAGAAGTTGAATAAAAGATGACTATTAGGCGTCAGTACAGTCTGCCAAATTGCACCCTGGTTCTAGAAGGGTTGAGCGATGGATCGGCAGCCAGCCAGTTAGATATAAGGCCGGTGCTTTCCATACTAATGAGCGCTGAATGCTATGTGAACGGTCTCGGCGAGCCTCTAAGCGGGGGACGAGACTTTTTTGAAAGCTTGGTGAGGGCCGTCAGCAGCTACGCTCAAGAATTTATGAGCGGAGTGCATTATCCCGATCGCTACGGCCCGAATGTGGGTATGGTGCAGTTACACAGAATTGACGGGAATTTGCACCGATTGACCGTTCTACCCGCCTCCACAGGCAGCGCCACCCCAATCGATCAAAAAACAGAACTGTCGGCAAAAGTTGATTTGACGACGGTACAGCTATTTGACTTGGTAGAAGCGATCGATCAGTTTTTTGCCGACACGCAGACACTGCCGGAATTGTCGCTGCAATTAACCCCAATTTCCAGGCGTTACATCAAGTCTGCCGAACCTTTGGCGAAGCGGAGTTTGCCTGCTGTCGTGGGGGTGTCGAGTTTGGCTTTGGCTGCGATGGCGTTTTTCTTGGTGCCGGTGCCGGAAGTCCAGCGCCAGAGAGATCCGGTGCCGCAGCCCAATCCTGCTGGCCAGAATCAGGGGACGCCGAACCCGGGCGGATCGGGTTCGCCTAATCCCAATCCTACGCCTGCGGCTGACGGTTTGCTGCCAGGGACTCAAACTCCGAACGCTGAATCGAGTTCGCCGACTCCGAACCCCGCGCCGGAGTCGGACGCTTCACCGTTGGCCACACCGCAGTCGAGCACTTCGCCGGAAAGCACGCCCAGTCCTGTTGCTGAAGGTTTGGCAAGCCCAGAGGTGGCAGCCGTGCCAATTACAGATCCAGGGGAAATTGACCTGTTGAGGGGCAAACTTTCCCAGCAAATTGACGGAGTTGTGAAGGATAAGCCTCCGGTTGATGCGGAGTTGGTTTATCGGGTGAGTGTGGCCCAAGACGGGGCGATTGTCGGTTACAGGCCGGAAAATTCGGCAGCAGTCGATCGATCCGAAACGCCGTTGTCGGACTTGCTTTACAAGCCTGTTGGCACCAGGCCACCTGCGGAACCGCTGGCTGATTTCCGCGTAGTTTTGGCACCAGACGGCACTGTTCAAGTCACTCCTTGGTAATGGTTGATTGTTGACTGTTAACGGTTAACTGTTGACTGTTAACGGTTGACTGTTGACTGTTGACTGATACCAAATCCCGCTTAAATGCTGCCTCATACCATGTCCGATCGCGCATAATACAATTGCCGGGGCGGGTTTTTGAGATTGTCGGTTTTTAGCAAATATTGTTGGTGAACCCGCCCCTACAGGAATCAGGGTAATTGACCGGACATGATATCAATCTGTTAGTCTGGGGAGGCAGACTTGGTTTTTATAGTAACAATTTCAATCGCCGAATCATCTACAAACCGATTGCTGATTTAAAGACCTGTCGGTGCGATCGGCTCAATATCTGGGTCAAATCCTCCGACTTGATTTGTGCGAATTATCCACAAAAATGCTCCCTGTTTTAATAAAACTTTGGCGATTTCATCTTGGGTGCGCCTCGGCAACATTGTTCGGTAACTAATAGCAGCTTTTATCAGGGTTGCTATACCAGCAAAAAAGGTTTTTTTCAGTTCAGAATCAATCCCCGCTAATCTCGAATTTTTTCGCCAATCTGGACGAACAATACCGAGGGGCATTAATACTGTTTCTAAACTTTCTCCTAATGCTACTAACTGGTGAAATCTTTGGGTTTGTGCGTCCGTCGGATGTGTTTTCAACCAGTCTTGAATCTGAGGATTTGACTCTATTTCGGAAGTGATTTTTTTAATTGTCGCGTAAATTGCCTGACTTGAATCTTGGACGCAAGAAGTTGCTGGGGTGACTAAACTTGCACCGGTGCCGTCTCCGCTGCGGTAGCGGGCCATCATGATATCTAGTTGCTGGTTTAATTCGGTTAAAGGCGACAAGGTTATCCCGTCAAAATCGTAGTCGCAACACACGCAGTCTAATTTACAGATGATATCGCAAACCGGGCGATCGCCCAACCAGCCGCGCTGCAAGTCTCCCATGTAGCTTTGCCATTTGCTGGAACCTGCGACAATTCCGTCGGGATTGTGGGCGTAAACTTGTTTGTATTCTATGTCAAAACGCAGTTCGCTGGTAAAGCGATCGCGCACTACTTTTGCTACTCCGAAAGCAAAATGTCCGGTGACAATTCCCAGCGGTGGCTGTTCGCCTTTTTTCCCGCCGATACCCCCGAAACTGTGAATCACTATCCCGATATCTCCTTCTTGCCAAGGAGAGATGGAAGCGTTTTCTGTAGCATCATTCGGGGTTAACAATACTCTTCTTGCTTGCCCTTTTTGGGCTGGTGTATTTTCCCAATTTTTACTGTTTAAATAAGCTAGAGATTTTTGCAGCCCTAAATGTGTTTCATCTGGTGTTAATTGGGCAATTTTGCGGGGTTCGATTGCCTGCACTACAAATATACTGTCTTCGTCTCTTTCGCCGTAAATGTACCAGCCGTCTGGATTTAAGGGGGATTGTTCGATCAGGTGATTGGTAAACCTCGCTACGCCATTTTTGTCTGGCTGTACTTGTGGAATCCGAATAATTTCGGCGGCGCCGTCAAATTGTTGAGATGTTTTGTTGAAATGCCGGACAATAAATTTGTCGCTGTCGGGTTCTTTTCGCTGTAAAATTGATATTAAGGCGCAGAAACGTCCGATAATTTGTACGGGTTCGCGATCGATAGTGAGTTCATGGCGATCGCTGCTGCTATAATGAATCGCAATCACCGGCCTGCGTAGCATCACAGTCACGCTGTCTTCGAGTCTGCTGCCTGCTAGAGTTTCTAAAGGGCCGACATTTCGCCAGCCGTTCAATCTATCTGGATGGATATTGCCAGATTTTTTACTATTTTTAGTTTGTTGTGTGAAGTTTATATCTTGACTGACTGCGTGGACAAAAAACTGTACTTCGCGATTTGTACTCCATTTCAAAAAGGCTGTTTTGCCAATAAAATTTTTATACTTTTTGGGGGAATTTATTACTTCAAAAAACACTGTCCCGTAGGGTTGGCGCTGTTCGTTTGAGGGCAAAATTAAGCGTCCGTGCCAAAGAGCGATCGGCTTGTATAGATAGGCAACTGATGCTGAATTTTCGCAGATTATATCCGGCTCAAACGCTTCTGAAATCTCGCTTTTTCCTCCAAAAATAGTAGCCGTTAAATTGCCGTCACTTTCTACGAATCTGGGTTCTAAAAAAACCTTTTGAGGTTGTGAAATATTAGCGGTTAAATGACCAGTATCTTTTGTGAACGAGCGTCTATAAAAAAGACGGTTGTTTTCTAATTTCGCCTGCAACCAGTTGACGAAAATGCGAATAAAAATAAACGCTGTTAAACCAAAAATAACAGCTAAAATAATCAGCCCCAGGGTCAAAATGAATTGGTTGAAAGACTGACCTAATACTAAAAAAAATGTTGGCTTGATCGAAGAAAATGCCATAATATCTAAAAACGAGTTTTAGGTTCGATCCAGTCTGTGCTGGCTTGACTGCCGAAAACTAGGGGTTTGTCCTCGGTGACAGGAACCGTTTGCCCTGTCATATCAACTGCACAAAGAGGCCAAGATCGATCGCCCAAATTGCCTGCGCGGAACAGAACTTTTCCGGGACAAACTTGGCTCCAACCCAACAATACAGCATGAGTGTAAAGACTGCGAGCGGGAGCAACGGTATAAGTGTAATTATCATTTTTGTCCCAAATGACACCGTAGTCGGACATATCGGAAGAGTTGAAAAGTGCTTCAAATTCGCGGGCGAGAATGCGGGAACCGTCTTGATTCCAAGAAACAGGCACTAAAATGGCGATCGTCCCGGACATATCTATATCATCGCTAGCATACATCCCACTTTCGGCTAGTGGCGAAGCAGCCGCCACTGTTTGCAGTTCCCCGGTTTTGAGATTTTCCACAAACATGACGCTGCTAACCCGACACTGAGAGAATTCCGGCTGCACTTGCAACTCAATTCGACTGTAAGCTGCGTATTGACCGTTAGTTGATACTAGCGATGGACTGCGATAATAGCGGAGGCCTGTGCCGGCAGTGGAGCTCACTTTAGCATGAGTGGCACTAATCCATTCCCAAGGAACGGGATAAGGGCTATTTAAAGGGTCAGTCATCGGTTTTTTTTCCAAAAGTTTTACTGAATTATCCAACAGATTCAGGTTGGCACGCAACGGACTAGAAACCTGGTTTCTGCCTCGATGCTTCGCCACCACACCCCAGATTTATAGGAAGCGGGTTTCTTTTTGAGATTTTAGATGGGAGGATAAATCTCAAATCTTAAATCTCAAATTTCAAATCGGATAGGTAAGATAGTATCGAAATTAATCTGGTATGTACACCGAGAGGGATGAAATATGACGCGATCTTTTAACGAAAAACCTTCAATCCCCCCGACTCGCGTCTCCAAGTCGCGGGGAAAAGGTTTGCTTGTACTGTCGCTGATTTTTCGACTGCTGCTGCTGGGGGTGGGCAGCGGTTTTGCGTGGGTTTTGGGGATGGCGATCGCTCAAATTTATCCGTCAGGCGCGACGGAAATGCCGGTGGCAGAGAGATTGCTGCGTGTAACTCAAAATTTGACCTCCAGCCCGAAACGCGCCCCAGCAACGCCAATTCCGGCGCTCCCGCCACCAACCGCTACACCAACTCCCCAGTCAACAGTCAGTCCTGCCCAGAGAGAGAAATTGCAGTCTGATTTGAGACAGTTGCAGGGCGAACTCAACGCGCTGATTGGTCGCACGGCGGCTTTGGAGAGTCAGTTGGGCAGCAGCCGCCCGACGGAAACTTTGGAAAAGCGTTTACAGTTAATGTCGCGGGAATTGGCGGCGCCGGAAACGGCGGCAACTATTTCCCCTGCTTTACCTGCGATCGGCAGCAGCCCGAGTCTGAACCCTGAAACGGTGAATACTGCCCCACAGAATGCCAATAATCCGGTGTTTGGGGGGGATGGGCTGATGGTGACTCTGCCCAGCGATGTTTTGTTTGATACTGGCAGCATTTCTTTGCGCGCGGGAACAAGTGCGATTTTGGACAATTTGGTGGCGGAGTTGAGCAATCACGAGGGGGCAACTGTGCGGGTTGCGGGCCACACTGACGACGTGGGGGAAGCGGCGGATAATCGCAATGTGTCGTTTGCGCGGGCTCAGGCGGTGGTGCAGTATTTGTCGGGTGTACTCGGTCAGAAGTATCATTGGGTGGCGATCGGCTATGGGGAAAGTCGCCCTTCGGTGGATAATAGTTCCGATACTAATCGGCAGCGCAACCGCCGCATTGAAGTGGCAATTAGTCCTTAGTTTTTAGTCATCAGTCCTCACTCACCAGTCATTAGACTTATTGCATAAATATTTTGATTGAAAAGGGAACAGCAGAGGCAACGCAGAGACATTTCAAGATTGTTTGGGAAGGCTAAAATTCAATTCTAGTATGAAAGTCAATAGTGCGAGCTTAATATCTCGCGAGTGTTCTTTTCGCGAGATGTTAAGCTCGCACTGCACTTTCAAGCATATTATGCCGATGCCAACAGAAACGATATAAATTAAATTTTTCAATTCCTCTCTCTCTCTTGCCCGATTTCCCTCTCTTCCCATTTTCCCAGCTATCACGCCGAAGGTGTAAGAGGTGGCAAGTCAGAATTATTTTTAGCCTGATCTATTGCCTCTCGATGTTCGCTTCTAAGCTTCGGTTTTAAATACAAGTTTTCAATCAAAGCTGCCACTCCCGCAAACCAAGGTGGCACAATTACCGCTCCAATAATTCCTAATACTTGAACGCCTCCCAATACAGACAGCAATTGATATAAAGGATGCACACCAACCGATGAACCAACCAGCAAAGGATCGAGGACGTAAGTTTCTAAATTCTGGATAATTACAAATAACAGTAATACCCACACAAATAGCAAGCCACCTTTAGCAAAGGCTACGATTAATGCTGGTACTGCTCCCAAAACTGGCCCGATGAAGGGAATCAAGTTGGTAACACCTGCGATCGCACCCAAGCCTAAAGCAAATTCCGGCATTCCCAAAATGCTCAAACCTGTGGTAATAAATATCCCTAAAATGCCCGAAACTAACACTCGCCCGCGAATATAACTCCCCATCCTTTGACCGATTGGCGTCGCTTGTGCGGCTAATCTTGCATCCCAAGGTTTCGGGAAAAACTGCACCAAACTTTTAATTAATGTGTCGCTGTCGGCCACCATGTAACCGGAAATAAATAAGGCTAAAACTAGGCTGAAGAAACCGCCTAGAATGCCTCTGGTTAAACTGTACGATCGCAAAACCAGTTGTTGACTCGATCGAATCAGCCAATTAGTCACCGATTGAGTGTCCACGAACTGACCCACCAAGGTTGGGGCATCGTCGCTCAAGCGACTCAAGACATTAGTTGCCACAGTTCGCAAACTTTCGACATAAACTGGTAACTGCCGCAGCAGTAACTCTATTTGTTCGATGACCGTGGGCCCGATTAAAACTACCGTCCCGCTAAATCCGCCGATGAGAGTTAAATAAACCATAATCACCGCCAGCCAGCGGGGAACCCGCATCGTTTGGGCCCAATTAACGATCGGGACGATCGAAGCAGCCAGCACGACTGATATCATCAGAATTACTAGCAGGCTCCGCAATTGCCACAGCAGCACTAGCAGCAAGGACGATGCTACAATTAGCAGCAAGTTAGGTAAAGAAATAGTTATCCGCTGTTCTGACATGATTATTCTGACAAAATTGAGTAATGATATTGTTGTCGATCGTGTCACTCTCTATTTTATGATAAACGATATGATATAAATAATATAATTAAGATTATGAATTCGCTATTAAAACCCGTTGAATGGATCGGCAGTTCCCGTGACGACTTGCGCGACTTTCCTGAAGATGTTCAGCAAATTATGGGTTTTGCTTTGTACCGCGCTCAACTGGGTAAAAAGCATCCTGATGCTAAACCGCTTAAAGGATTTAAAGGTGCTGGCGTTCTAGAAATTGTTGAGAATTTTGATGGAGACACTTACCGAGCGATATATACCGTAAAATTTGAAGGAATAGTCTATGTTCTTCATTCTTTTCAAAAAAAATCAAAGCAGGGAATTGCTACCCCCAAGCAAGATATAGATTTGATTGAATCTCGACTTAAGCGTGCCCAAGAACACTACAAAAAATATTTAGAACAGCAAGAATTGGAGGAACAAAATGACTGAAGAAATAAAAGTGCATTCCAGTAGTGGAAATGTTTTTGCTGATTTAGGGCTACCCAATCCAGAGGAATTACTGATTAAGGCAGAACTAGCTCATCAGATTAGTGAATTAATTTCGGAACGCCCACTAACCCAGAACCAAGCAGCAAAGCTATTAGGAATCGATCCACCTACACTCTCAGCATTGATGCGCGGTAAATTATCCGAGTTCTCTACAGAACGCCTATTTCTTTTTCTCAACGCACTCGGCAGCAACGTAGAGATTAGGATTGCCCACTCGCCACCAAATGTTCAAGCTAAAACTCACATTGTCGTAGCATCATAAGTAAACAAACAAGTAAAAAATTAAAAGATTAATATGCAATCACCACCTTCAAATAAAGATTTGTCAACCATGTCGTCTATAAAATCACCAACGCTGTTTTACGAATGGCAAAATTATCGATGTGCTTATGATGTTTATAAACCAACTACTGCGACAGAAGATAGCATCCCTTTGTTATTAATTCATCCGATAGGAGTTGGTTTGTCAAGAATCTTTTGGCATAGATTTTGTGAGAGTTGGTACAAAGCAGGGAACACTAATCCGATTTACAATCCCGACCTTTTGGGCTGCGGCGATTGCGAAATGCCCGCTGTGGCTTGCTATCCAGACGATTGGGCAGCACAGTTGCAGTATTTCTTGGAAACTGTAGTCAAAAAACCTGCGATCGTCCTCGTACAAGGTGCTTTACTATGTGTAGCCTTGGCTTTAGCAAAAAGGCAGCAGGAAAGCGGCTCAAATTTAATTCGCGGCTTAGTCCTCGCGGGGCCTCCCGCTTGGGCGGTGATGAACAAACATTCGACAGAAAGACAGCAAAGAATTGTCTGGAATTTGTTAGATTCTCCCTTGGGAAACGCTTTTTATCGCTACGCCAGACGCGCTGAATTTTTGCGTTCTTTTTCTGTGAAACAACTGTTTGGCGATGCGGCAAAAGTTGACAGCGAATGGTTGGATGCTTTGCAGGCTGGGGCGGCGAATCCTGACAGCCGGCACGCGGTTTTCTCGTTTTTAGCGGGGTTTTGGCGGCAGGATTACAGCGGTACGATTCAAAAGTTCGATCGACCCGCACTCATTGTGATGGGAGAAAAAGCCTCAAGCATCAGTCAAGCGGGTAAGGAAGAGAAACCGGATGAAAGATTAGCGCAATATTTAGCCCATTTTCCCAATGCGAAAGGTTTATTAATGCCGGGGCGCAATGTTTTGCCCTACGAATCCACCGCAGAATTTGTCGTGGCTGTTGCGGAGTTTGTGAAGAAGTTAAATAAAAATTAAATCTATTTGTGGAGTTATTGTCTAATAACAACTGATATCGTTTCCGGTTGCATCGGTATTGTTCAAATACTCAACAGTTAACCGTTAACAGTCAACAGTCAGAACCAGTTGTCTCATGCTTCCGGCTCGTCCAAAGACTGGCGTAATGTTGCAATAACATCCTCGGCTGACTGCTGTCGAAATTTGCCTGTACGGAAATCAGCTAAGGTTTGTTGGGCATCAGCAGCTATTTCCGCGCGGACACTCTCGCGGTGACGGTTTTGCAGGATTTTGATCAGCATTTCCTGCTGTTCGTAGGACAGTTGTAAAGCATTTTCTAGCACTTGGTCGAGGGTATTCATAGAGTTAGGCTATTAGCTCTAAGGTTGAACAAATTGCGAAGTTGAGTAAATTGTATCGCTTATTCTAAGACTAGGCTACACTAAGAAAAAATGTACTAAACTCGGTTTTGTCATGAGCGATAACATCATTACGATTGAAGCAGGTAAACGCGGTGGAAAGCCTTGCGTCAGGCGAATGCGAATTACCGTTTATGATGTGTTGGGTTGGCTGGCTGCGGAAATGTCTCATGCACAGATTCTGGACGACTTTCCCGAGTTGAGGGAGGAAGACATTAGAGCGTGTTTAGAATTCCGCGATTGAAATCGCTTAAGAGTCCAGCGAAGTCTGCCTCCGCAGACTATGAATTTGGTTTCAGCCGCGGTGCCAGATAGTTGTACCATCTTTTTGATCGATCAAAGTAATACCATTATCCTTAAGTTCGTTGCGAATGCGATCGCCCTCAGCGAAATTCTTAGCTTTCCGGGCATCTTTCCGCTGCTGAATCATCACTTCAATCACCGCATCACTCAAACCATCAACAGCATCATTGCTGTCACCTTCCGGCTGAACTTCTAAACCCAAAACACCCGCCAAACTCACCAAACTTACCCATTTTTGCTGCAACAAATCCGGCGAGGTTTCTGTTTTTCCCTGATGCACTAAAACATTGCCTTCTTTTGCCAATTCCTTAGCCAATTCAAACAAAACAGTCAAAGCACTCGGAGTATTGAAATCATTGTCCATCGCTGATTGAAATTCCTGCACAGCTTTGCTATCCTGTCCTGTTTTCTCAACGTCCCAACTCAGTTGAGAACCATATCGGAGACCAAACAGCAAACCTTCATTGATGGTATTCCAGCCATTTCGAGCGCTAGCGATCGCCTCTTCGGTAAAATCAATTTGACTGCGATATTGCGCCATCAACACAAACAGCCTCACCGCCATCGGTTCCACCGCTTTTGACTTCTCGCTTCCTTCCAAAGCTGTATCGCCAGACCAATTCCCTTCCAACAAATCGCGAATTGTAATAAAATTGTGCAAAGATTTCGACATCTTTTTGCCATTGACAGTCACAAAAGCATTGTGCATCCAATAATTAGCCAGGGACTTGCCAGTCGCGGCTTCAGATTGAGCAATTTCGTTTTCGTGGTGCGGAAAAATTAAATCGGAACCGCCGCAGTGAATGTCAATAGTTTCGCCCAAGCAATCGCGCACCATCGCCGAACATTCGATGTGCCATCCGGGGCGACCTTTTCCCCAAGATGAATCCCAAGCAGGTTCTCCCGGTTTAGCGCTTTTCCACAGGGCAAAATCTGACGAATCTTGCTTTTTTTGAGCTTCTATTTCTGCGGTTTCCAATCTACCGCTAGCCCCTGCCTGCATTTCTTCCAACTTGCGGCCGGAAAGTTTTCCGTAATCGGCAAATTGCCTCACGTTGTAGTAAACGTCGCCGCCGGAAGCATAGGCATAACCTTTATTTTCTAATTCGTGGATCAGCCGTTTAATGCCGTCCATTGTATGGGTGGCGCGGGGATATTCATCGGCCCTGAGAATATTCAGCTTGTCCATATCTGCAAAATATTCATCGATGAAGCGTTGCGCCACGGCTTCCATTGTTGAATTTGTTTCGCGGGCGCGGTTGAGAATTTTGTCGTCAATATCTGTAAAATTCTGCACGTAGCGCACATCGTATCCCCGCCACATCAAATAGCGGCGCACCATGTCCCAAACAATGTAAGCGCGGGCGTGGCCGACGTGGCAGTAATCATATACCGTAACGCCGCAGCAGTACATCCGCACCTTTCCTGGTTCGAGGGGATCAAAAGGTGATTCGCGACGGGTCAAGCTGTTGTAAAGCGTTAGGGGCATGGGATTTGAGATTTGGGATTGACGTACTGCTGTAATTTATTATATTGCTGTTGGTGAATCTTTCGCTGTCGCTACCAAACATCTGTTAAATCTAAGACAAATCCCGGTAACACATCTTCCCCTGACAAAGTGCTGGGATTATCTAATATTTCCACATCCTGATTTTGTCTGTATATTTCGACTTTCTTATTTTTGCGATCGATTAACCACCCCAAACCAGCTCCATTCGCGATGTATTCCCGCATTTTTTCTGGCAATGGTTCCATGTTGTCAGATTTAGAGCGCAATTCTACAACAAAGTCTGGACAAAGGGGAGCGAAACCTTCTTGTTCTTTGGGTGTGAGAGTTTGCCACCGTTCTAATTTAACCCAGGAGGCGTCAGGAGAGCGATCGGCCCCATTGGGCAGTTGAAAACCGCTAGAAGAGTTAAATGCTACTCCCAGCTTGGTTTGGCGATTCCACAGCCAGAGTTGTCCTTCAATATCTAGGTTTCGATTGCCTGTCTCGCTTCCTGTAGGGGGCATAACAATTAATTCTCCTGTAGCTGTTCTCTCTAGTCTTAACTCACGGTTGACGGCAGCAATTTGCTGGAACTGTTCGTGAGTTACTTTGAAGGTTTGGGGAATGGTAATGGTGTTGTTGAACATATTGTGCGGCCTCGCGATAGCTATTATCTATTCTATCGTGTCACAGTATTTTTTACTTTCAAAATTAGATTGACCAACTCCGAAGGTATAGTTTAATATTTAATTAAATGCTAATTTGAGGATTTTTTTAATCAACTGTTTGGTAAGTTAAATAGTTAGCAATGAATCAGAAATATTAGGAAATATTGCGTAGCTGAAATACATACGAGAAAAAGATCGTAAATAACATACCTCAACTACTTCCAGGAGAAGGCGCTGTCGGACGCTACGATCGGTTGCTGGAAACTGGACGTAGAGGTGATAATCTAACACCGCATCACATTCCTTCTCATGCGTTTATGGCTGCAAAAGTTCCTGGCTACACCAAAGGCAGGGGTATTGCTATGATGATGGAACACCCTATGCCCGGTCAGGGAGGTCGTCATCGCCAAACTATCTCTTACGGACAATCCCCCAATCTCAGTGTTTCACCAAGAAATGCACTAGCTAGAGAGATTGCGGATGCACGATCGATTTATCGCCGTCAGGGACTTTACAGCCCAGAGATTAGACGCAGCTTACAGGAAGTTATCCGGTTAAATAAGTTAGCTTGGTCGATATTTTTTGACAAGGAAGGTAATAGTTGATGAAAGAAAATATCTGGATTAGCATTTTAAAAGCAAATAATTTGATGCG
The DNA here is from genome assembly GCF_036705685.1 of Microcoleus sp. AT3-A2. Lineage (NCBI taxonomy): Bacteria > Bacillati > Cyanobacteriota > Cyanophyceae > Oscillatoriales > Microcoleaceae > Microcoleus > Microcoleus sp. AT3-A2. The sequence continues at coordinate 9,547 of NZ_JAUBVF010000053.1, read as the reverse complement.
ATCGCCTGATGAAGTTACAGCTTTTGAAAATGCTTTAGCCTCACTTGCCGATCGTCCTCAAGATGAAGATTTGCCAGATTTACATCTGATTTTAGACGATCGCTGCGACCAGCCAGAAGTCATGTTTGGTTTGATTCATTTTCTAGAATCTTTTGATGTGTCAGCACAGATTCAAGCGTTTGTGACAGTTGTACCGCAATTAATGCTCGTTGCTTCGGAATGGACGAAAATCCTCCACAGCCGCATTTTAAATGATGATGGTGCTTGCCGTTTGTATCGAGATATTTTGCATTCATTGAACTCCCAAGAACCTAATTTTGTTCGTCAATTGCTCGAAGAAAGCGCTAGTTACCATTTAAACAAGCGGGAGGCAAAATTAGAGTTAGCTAGGTAAGGACGTTTTTAAGCAACGGCAAAATCTGTCAAAGGGCGATCGTAAATCCTGGACGCACGAGTGTTTAGAAACCGGGTTTTTACGAGAAGACGCGTTGTGGTCGGCAGATTTGGTAAAAAACCCGGTTTCTGAGCCCCATGCGTAAGTCCTGAAATTGAATTAATCGAGCTTTACTACCGATTATACAGGATTTACGTAAAAGATCTGCTGTATTCACAAATTAACTTTTGTGTCAAGACTGGCAGAAGTAGAAATTTTGCGATCGGGCTGAGAAGCCGACTTATTTAGTTGGATTTATCTGTGTAAAACATCCTGATGACTCTGCCTGACAGTTGCAATTGATGCTAAACATACAAATAAATCTTAAACATGAAACTAAATTTGGCAATCCCTGGATTACTGATCGCGCTGTTAGTTGGCTGTAACGACACTACTACTACCATTTTTTTAAAGATGTGATAGACTTGTGTAAAAAGTAAAGGATAGTATTACAATGTCGGGTCGTCCTCATATAAAAATTACAGAATCTGTAGAAGATTTGCGAGAAATCCTCAAGCAACAAAAAAAGATACTAGCTTATAATAAAGTTCAAATGCTTTATTTATTTCAGTCAAAACAAGTAGAAACTGTTCGGGAAGTATCCACAGTTTTAGGTAAAAGTGAGGCAACGATTCATCGCTGGCTCTCTCAATATAGAAAGGGCGGTCTGGAAAATTTGTTAAAAAATCGGCAGGTTTTCGGTCGCCCAAAAAAGTTTTCAGTTGAAATAGCAGCGACCTTGCAACAAGAGTTGAGAGACCCAGAAGGATTTAAGAGTTATAAAGAAGTTCATCTTTGGCTCTGGTTGATTAAAGGAATACCCAGTAGTTACTCGGCTGTCTATTCTTTAGTAAGAGGGGAATTAAAAAGTAAATTAAAAATTCCCAGACCTCGCAGTATTTCTCAGAAATCCACGGCAATTAATGAATTTAAAAATAACTTACATCAACAGATAAAAGCGTTACTAGACAAAGCTTCGCCTCAAGTAAACAAATATAAAAAAGTCAATTATTGGTGTAGTGATGAAACGCGGCTAGGACTGCATACAGTTCGTCGGCGCAAGCTGACGCTTTCAGGCGTAAAGCCCGTGGGGAGGCATCAATGGAAATTTGAGTGTTTTTGGCTGTATGGGGCAGTATCGATCACTAATGGAAAAAGTTTTTTTTGGGAGTTTTCGCATTTAGACAAAGTTTGTTTTGAAGCATATTTACAACTTTTGTCAATCCAATATCCTCATGAATTACACATCATTCAAGTTGATAACGCACCCGCTCATAAGTTGGACTCATCTGAATTACCAGACAATGTGATTTTACTATTTCAGCCTCCGGCTTGCCCTGAAGTAAATCCCACAGAAAGAGTGTGGGAATATCTCAAAGATTTTTTAGCTTGGTCGGTGTTTAGTAATCTTGACGAACTCCGCACAAAAGTTCAGGAAATTTTGGCATCTTTCACCGCTCGCGTCATTGGTTTTCTCACCGGATGGTCTTGGATTTTACATTCTTTATCTCTATCACATCTTTAAAAAAATGGTATACGACTGTTGCACCAACAGTATCACCAAGTGCCGCGGCTAACCCGACTAGCAAGCCGGTAGTATCTGAACCAACACCCACAGCGACACCCACTCCGGTAGTATCTGAACCAACACCTACAGCGACACCCACTCCGGTAGCATCTGAACCAACACCCACACCCACAAATTTACCGAATCCTTTTGATAGCGATTCATTTCCTAAAGCAGGTTGTGGCGATCGAATGCCAACTGATAAGAAAACAGATACAATTAATTTATATCCAGTGTTCGTCGATTACAGCGACAGCAATTTACAAACTATTAAGGATAATTATTGTCGAGATGCTTTAAAAATAACCACAAAAGATCAGGGTAAAGACGTTATACAAGTTGCATCTTTCACTGACGAAAAACGTGTTAATCAATTTAAGGAATTTCTGGCACGTAAGTTAGGGAATACCAGTGTAGAGGTAGGTGAGGCTACAGTTATTGGTACTAAACCGATACAAAAATCTACTAAAAATAACGCTAAAGCCGCACAACCCACAGGTAATGAACAAAGTCAAGACAAAAAAGCTGACGATGTAGTTAGTGCTGATAATTCACCCTATGCGATCGGAAAAGCGGCCAAACTAACGTCTGCTCAAATTAAAGAATTAATAGAAATGGAAAAGCACAAGTCTTATATCAGATCAGGAACTAAAGAAGTTAAATCAAAATTTGTTGTCCCAACTTATATTCCTCCTGGATTTCAGGTTAGTGGCTTTCGTACAGCCGATGACGACGGTGATGGCGGACTAAGATATAGGATTGATTATTGCAATTCAAGTAAGTTTTGCTTTGCAGTTGTAGGTGGTATTCAGCATGACATAGGTGAGGCACCTCTCAGTTTTGAAATAGTTAAAAATATTTCTTCGCCAGCTTTGGGTAAAGTTGAGTTAGGATATACAAATTATGACGGAACAAACAATAAGCCGTATATAGCATTTACAGGTGCTATGAATCGTTTTGTAAAAGATAATAATTTTTATGTGTTTCTGTCTGCTGGTGGCTATCTTAACCAGGACGATAAAACCATCAGTTTAAATGAGGCAATCAAAATTGTTGAATCGCTCCAATACCTGAATCCTTAACCTGTTCTGAAAACTAATATGAAACTAAATACATTGATAATTGGACTCCTGATTGGATTTTTAGTAGCCTGCGATCGAACTCAGACTAACTCTAAAGTACAGTCAATACCACAACCGCAAAAAATCGATCAATTGCCAGAGACGAAAACCAGTCAACCCACGAATCCTTTTGACAGCGTTTCGTTCCCGCAAGCAAGTTGTGGCGATAAACTACCCAAAAATGCAAAAGCAGATAATTTCAAGTTTTATCCTGTTTTTGTTAATTACGATAGCAAGGTTCAAAATTTAGAAATTGTCAAATCTAAATTTTGTGGAGATGCTATTCAAAAATATAGGGTAGAAAAAGGGTACGAATCTATCCAAGTTGCCTCTTTTACAAGTGAGGAACGCGCCAATCAATTTAAACAGTTTATAGCTACTAAGTTGGGTGGTGCTGAAGTAGGAGTACCTAATGTCAGGGCTACTAAACCGAAACCTCAACCCACAAAAGATGCTGTAGCTAAAGCTGCACAATTAACACCACACCAAGTAGAACAGTTGAAAAATATTCTATTCAAAAACACTGCGGGGAAACCACACAAAGTTGAGGCAATTTTACCGACTTATCTTCCTCCTGGATTTAAACTTGATAGCTTTAAAGTCTTATCTGATGGAAGGAATTACGGAGAAAAATATGAAATTACTTATAAAAATGCTAGTAATGATAGTTTTAAAATCAATACTTCTGCACCTGGTCCTGGTGCGGGACCACCTCCTTATGCCCCGAAACTTAAAGCAGTTAATTCACCTGCTTTTAGTGTAGTGATTATTGGATACACAGAATTTGATAAAACTTCTGATAAGTCTTCTATAGAAGTCATTATCAGTGCCTCTCCGTCAGAGGTAAGCAATATATCCGAAAATACTCCCTCGGACGGTGGAAGTTCTACGTGGACTTATCATTTTCATTCTGATACTTTAAGTCTTGCAGAAGCCACAAAAATTGTTGAGTCTCTCTCGTATCTGTATCCAGATGAACCACGTAATCTAAGGTTTAGCAATGACCTTAGCAACGATCCGGAGTGGGCGCCGCAATAGTAGGTTGACTTAACGAAAGAAACCCAACATTCATTTTTCGGCAAGCGTTGGGTTTCAATTAGTTCAAGCCAATCTACAGAATGTTGATAATTCATTTAGGATTGCTATCTTTATTAGGGCATACTTTCAATTTATTCTTTGTTTCTCCAGAATTTTCGAGATATCCTTTAAGCCAGTCACAGCCTTCAGCCAACAATTGATCTAGATCCTTAACCGGCCATGACTGCAACTGACCGCTATCGCCACCAGCAACAATTGAGCGTCCATCAGCGCTAAAACTGATATCCCAAACTGAACCTTTTTCGATTTTAAACTCAAAAAGTTGCCGTCCCAGCCAGTCCCAAAGTTTAACCGTTCCATCCTTTCCTCCTGTCGCAATATACTTACCATCAGAGCTAAAAACTACAGCTTGAATTTCTCTTTGATATGTAAATAATTCAAGTTTTTCTTGACCTGATAAATCCCAAACTTTAAGTTCACTATTGTCATCTGCTGTAGCCAGGTATTTTCCATCTGAACTAAAACTCAAACTCCGTATCTTTCCTTGATGTCCCGACCATATTTTAATTTTGTTCACTTTATTATCAGACAACTTCCATAGTCCAATCGTGCCGTCCCATGCAGCAGTAGCTATAAGCTCTTGTTTGGGATGAAAGCTAACTTGATACACTAAACCTTGATGACCTTCTAACGTTGCAATTTTTTTGGCAATTTTTTCACCATCCCAACTCCAAATTTTAGGCGTTTGATGTGCTCCTGTTGTAGCAATATACTTTCCATCTGAACTGAAACTAAGACTAGAAATAAAATAATTGCCTTGCTTTTCTTTCAATTGTCTGATTAACTGTCTCGATAAATCCCAAATTTTAGCAATTCCCTCTTCTCCACCTGAAATCAAAAACTTGCGATCTGGACTAAACGTTATACTCAAAACACGACCTCTATTATCAGCTTTAAATTCTTTACCTATCTGCTTGTTAGTAGACAAATCCCACAATCTGACAAAACCATTATTGTCTCCAGAAGCCATTCGCGTTCCATCTAGACTGATACTCAGAGTATTGACATCGCTTTGATGACCTTTAAATTGAGTCGTTTGAGTCGTTTGTCGATCTGATAAATTCCAAATTCTAGTTTTACCATCTTTCCCCGCAGAAGCCAGATACTGACCGTCTGGACTAAAACTAGCACTTAAAACCTTGCGCTCATGCCCTTTAAACCGATAGATTTCCTGTCCAGACAAGAAGTCCCATACTCTAACTGTTCCATCTTCTGAAGTTGTAACGAGACGCTTGCCGTCTGGACTAAAACTGACAAAACTCACTAAACCCTGATGCCCTTCTAGCTTTTTCTGTTCTTGTCCAGATAAGTTCCAAATACGTGCTACATTGTCTTCCCCTGCTGTAGCTAAAAGTTGTCCATTTTGACTGAAACTGACATTATAAACTGGTTTCCCATTGTGTGGTGTTATTATGGAACCTACTGGTTTTCCTGATAAGTCCCAGAATCTGACCGCGCCATCATCTCCAGCCGTAGCAATTTTCTTCCCATCATGACTAAAAGTTATACTATTAATTTTTATTACTTTGTATCCTTCTAATTGAACCGAACTTTTAGTGGATAAGTCCCAGATGCGAGCAATCCCATAATCGCCTGCTGTGGCTAATTTTTTATTATCGGGACTAAAACTGACACTTTTAACTCCGCCCTCTTTCTCTAGCAAAGTAATTTTTAAGTTGCCGAATAAGTCCCAAATTTTGATTTTACCATCCTCACCGGAGGTAGCAATTGTTTTACCATCAGAGTTAAAGCTAACACTATTTACACCATTAATCGTACCGTCATGTGCTTTTATTGGTTTAATAATTTCTTTCCCTGATAAATTCCAAAGTCGGAGTGTCCCATCTTGTCCTGCGGTGGCGATGTACTTGCTGTCGGGACTGAAGCTAAGACTTTTCACTATTTCTTGATTCGTATTAAATGTATTTTTTTCATGAATCTTGTCTAGGATTTCTCGTAAAACTGATATCGGTCTAATTGTGGGATACTTTTCAAGTGGACGATTGTCTTTAACTTGTTCTTTCAACTGTTCTCCTGCTTGTATTGCGGAGAGTAAACCTTGTATTTGGTTATTGGGAAATTGTCGGATGATGCTATTACTTTGCTGTTCTAGCTGTGTACCTTTTTGAGCTTCTATGGCTTGTTGCTGTGCCTCTACGGCTTCCTTGAATTTTTGAGCGGCATAAAAGCCTGTTCCTATGATTAAAATAGCCGATATAACAGAAGCCAAAAACAACCTTCTATTACCTTGCTGTTTTAATTCCTCGTTATATAGTTTATTACTCTCTGTTAAATACTTTTGATCGAGATTGCTTAAACTTTTGTCGGAAGACCAATTTCGGGCTATCTCTAAATCTTTACCACGTAATAGGTGTAATTTATCTTGATAGTTTGATTCTACCCATTCTTTTATTTTTTCGGCATAAGGGCGTGTTTTGTCTAATTCTTCTTCAACCCAAACTTGGTTAAAAACATTTTGATAAATAGGGTTATATACTCTTAACTTACCTCCATATTTTACTACTAATCCTGATAACCGCAATTCTGTTTGTTCTTGAGTGTAATCTGCAGAAATTTCTCCATGCTGTAAAATTTGCTTATATAGTCCCAGCCGCCGTCCTATACGCTGCTCATCTATCAAAATGCGATCGCGTATTGTTCGTAAATGCTGTGGCTCATCTTGATATTCCCAATCCTCAATGATGCGCGAGTACACCAATTGCTTAACACTTAACCCCTTATCGTCTTCTAATATCAGCTTACATAGCTTTTGGGTCAGAAAAGGCTGCCCACCCGTCCAATCTAATACATCTCGCAAAATCTCTTGCGGATTGCTGACTTTCCTGCTTAATCCCTCAGCTAAAGGTTTAGCTTCTTCTAATTGAAAACCACTGAGTTCAATCGCTCGACCAATATTAAATGGTGTGGACTGCTTGTTTTTTATCAAATCTAAGGGTGTAGCCACCCCCAATAAGGTGAAAGTAAGACGGTTATATTCAGATTGTTTTGCTCGTTTGTTATAACAGTTTCGCAATAAAGCAAAAAAATCATCAATTGGAAAATTTAAGCTGAGAATACTATCAATTTCATCTATAAAAATGACAATATTTCCTGAAATATTAGTTAGAATAATTTTTTCTATAAATTCACTAAATCGTTGCATGGGAGATAATTTTTTATGACTTTCCCACCAGCTATCTAAATCAAAAAAATCATATAAACTGAGATTATTAACAAGACTATTAATCAAGCCTAAATACCATTGCTTTGGACTAATCCGCGAAGTTCCAATCTCCGTAAGATCAATTTCAGCACAAGTTATTCCTTCATCTTGCAAGCGTTGCATAACCCTTACCCGTAGGCTTGATTTGCCCATTTGTCGGGTATTTAGAATATAACAAAAATGACCAGCCTTCAAGCCTTTGTACAATTCTATATCTGCTTGACGCTCTACATAGGTGAGAGCATCAGAGGGAAGGCTGCCACCGACTTGGTATTCGTAGGTAAAATCAGGCGCTGAATTCATCCTGTTGCTATCCAGATATTGATGGTTAGTGACTTTGACATTCAACCTCGCTTAGTCTGCCTAAAGAAAACTTGATGGTTGTGCTGGGTTATATTTTATATAACCCCCAGGCGATCGCGAAAATACTGTCGATACAACTCACACCAAGGTACAGCATCATTGCCTTTCATTTTGATCAATCCCATACTGCGTAATTTAAATGATCTTCTAGTATCTATTCCTATCGGGGTATTGGCGGCAACGACTTGCTTCATCGCTGCCAATAGTTCTTGATTTTCCTCTAAATTGATCAAGTGGCGGCGCAGGTGTTCGCAGTAAAAACCTTCCTCTGTCGGGGCGATTTGTAATAATTCTTTAAGTGTCATCTCACCCCGTGCAATGCGATACAGTGCCTCCCGTACTAGATAAGGATGTCCACCTACCATTGCTTGTAAACTTTTTACTTCCTCTTGAGTCCAATGAAGTTTATGCCATTGCACCAAGTCTTGCATTTGTGCCATATTTAACTCTGGCAACTCAATTGGGAGTCCAACATTAAACGGCGACTGATTGATATTTAAAGGGATATAAACTTCTTTGGAATGGACAATCACCAAACGCAGTTTTTTCCAAATAGGTTGACTTTTCGCACGCTCGTGCCAAGCTCGCAACAATCCAAAAAAGTCAGTAGCAATAGCATTTTTCTGGAAAATTAAATCCACTTCATCTAACCCCAATACCAGCGGTGTACTAATTTTAGATAGCAGATATCTTTGAAAATAGTTAGTACATTTGTCTTTGCTACCCAGCCCTCCTTTCCAGTAGTCAGCCAGCTTATCTTCTAGATTTAGCTCATAGGTGATGCTAGTACAAAACCAATACAAGAATTTATCTAATTTGGAGAAGACTTCTCCATCTGCTTGTTCAAAGTAAACTGGTGCAGCTTCATATCCTTGTAATTTCCCGTGATGGAGAATCCGGGCTAATAAGGAGGTTTTACCCATCTGTCGGGGAGCTTTGACTCGAATTAATGCTCCAGGGTTCTTAATTGCTCTGTAACAGTCTGACTCTATGGGTGGGCGATCCACATAAAATTTTGACTCTAGATCCACCTGTCCTGTTGGAAATTCAAGTTCTAAATCTGGAACAGAAGTATCTTGCTCCCCCAACATTGACCATGCTACACATAGTACCTGCCTGGGAATCATGAAAGCAGCTTTGACTTGTGGTCGGTTCATCTCCGCCGCTACAGCCATTCCTACAACACCCTGTAACTCTTCATCCCATATCGGCGCACCACTGAACCCTGGCTCTAATGAATAACCCTGTTGTTTGATATCCTCCAACTGTACCCAACCGTTGGCAAGGCGTGTGCGTAATACGCCAGTAGCTGCCGCCCCATCTGATTGCATAGCCGGAAAACCCAAAACTCGGAAACTATGCCCCCACAAGTCTTCTGATGGTCTGAATTGAGCAGGTTTAGCAGCATCTGGAGGAGGAGTTTTCAACTCCAATCCAGCAATATCTTCGGCAAACTCGCCAGGATTCACGGGTCGCCAGAAAACCACTCTAGCTTTTAGAAGTTGCTTCGGTGCTAAAAAAGGGAAGTCCAAACTGACTTCTTGATCGGGCATCTCGCAAGTATTTCGCGCCATTCCCAAAGCATCAGCCACTACATGAGCGCAGGTAAGGATACGGTTTTCGGAAACTAAGAATCCAGCACCAATAACCTTGTCACTGTTTGAGTAAGCTGTTGTGCATTTAAAACGCATATTGGTATAATATAACATAATGATATTCAGAAAAAGTGAATGCCTGCTAAA
>NZ_JAUBVF010000052.1:0-46406 GCF_036705685.1 Microcoleus sp. AT3-A2 | reverse complement strand
TTAGCAGGCATTCACTTTTTCTGAATATCATTATGTTATATTATACCAATATGCGTTTTAAATGCACAACAGCTTATTAGAAGCAAAAGGCATCATTATTCTCGGTGCTGATTCAAAATTTTACAGTTTCAACACTAATAAAATTCACCTAAAACGCGCTTTATCTGAAGCGAGAGTAGCTACTGCTCCCTATGAAGTCATTTCCGATGCTAACCATGTCCAAGGAATTTGCGAGCGACTCAGTACACCCTTAATTGTAAAACCAGCAATGCTGTCTGGAGGTAGCTATGGGCTTTCTTTGAAGTCGGTTGTCTACAGTAATGAACAGATCAGCACACAGGTTAAATATTTACTACAACCAAATCACGGAGGAATGGTATTTACACCCGACAGTATCTTTGTCGAACAGTTTATCAATGGTCTTGAATTTACCGTCTTTCTCATCGGTTCTTATCAGCAGCCAGAAAATATCAAAATCTATCCACCTGTAGAAATTATTTTTAATTCTGACTTACCCGAAACCGAACAGTTTTTATCGCACGATCGCTACTGGGGAAAAGATGAGGGAAAAACATCTTGGCAAATGGAAAAACCCTTTGTTCATTACAAACTCGTTGCTTCTAAGCTGAGTGAAAGACTTTGTGATTTAGCTAAACGTGCTTACTGTGCAGTAAGTGGCAATGGTTATGGACGGGTAGATATACGAATGGATAAAGTATCTCAAGAACTATTTGTCTTAGAAGTAAATGCAAACTGTGCCATTTCTTCCAAATCTTTCTCTACCTTCCTTGATCCATTAGAAACACCAGTTGGTACTATCTTGCATCTTTCTGATACGCCCTTTGCACAACTGATGTCAGAAATCATTGCTGAATCTTTGGCTAGAAATTATAAAAAGGCTCAACCATTCAATCAAAATGAATCTAATTTGGTTTCTCAAAGAACTGAATAAATACATCGCTCCCTACAGATGGTTAGCCAGTATTCTCATCGCTCGTGGACTTTTTGAGGCAGCCTTTGACTCCTCAATTAGAATTAGCTTAAAGTTCATTATCGATGCTGCCATCATTCCCCAAAATTACCATCTCCTGATTTTAATTCTTCTATTATTGGGTGCGGGAGCGATTTTGTTTGTGTTCATCGGATTATTGGGAGATTTCTGGGCAGCACGGTTTAACATTTCCGTCACCAACAATATCCGCCATTCTATGTTCGAGCGCCTGCAAAACCTGTCTATGGAGTTTTTTGGGCGACGTTCAGCCGGAGATATCGTCAACTGTTTTTCAGCCGATACCGAAAAAGTAGAAAATAGCTTGCTCTACGGACTAATCCTAATTTTAGAACTCTCTAGCATCGTATTTTCTACTATTTTTATGTTTTTCCTCAATTGGCAGTTAGGTCTAATTAGTTGTATCGGGTTAACCTTTTGTGTTCTTGCACCCGCCCAAGTTAGTCAAAAAGCAACGCAAAAAAACTATCAACTGAGAGACAAACAAGGAGAAATTGCTAATGTCGTTCAAGAAAATATCCTCTCTCAATCAGTTGTTAAACTGTTTGGCTTGCAGCCCAGAACAATTAAGAATTTTTCCAAGGATTTGCAGACACTAAAAAAAGTTTATGTTCAAGCCAAGTTTTCCTCTTATTTAGTCCAAAGGATTCCCACTCTAGTCTTTGTCTTTGTCCAACTAGCCGTTATCAGTATCGGCGCGGTTATGACCTATCGAAATATCATTACAGTTGGAACCCTCGCCTCTTTCCAAGTTTTATTAGTAGGTTTAAATTTAAATATTCTCAGCTTTACCTTTTCCCTCCCCTACCTCATAGAAGGCATAGCTGGGATGCAACGCATTAATATTTTATTGGCTGAAGTTCCCCAAGTCCAAGACGCACCTGATGCGATTGAATTACCTCATTTTTCCCGTGAAATTAGCTTTAATAATGTGACCTTCAACTATTCCTCAGATAGAAAAGGCGTTAATCAGTTATCCCTAACCATCAAAAAAGGAGATTTTGTGGTATTTGTCGGACATTCCGGTGCGGGGAAAAGTACCATTGTTAATCTCCTAACCCGCTTCTATGACCCCAATCAAGGTAGTATTCTTTTTGACGACATTGATTTGCGTTCCTGCACTCAAAAATCGCTGCGCGAGCAAATTGGGCTGGTTTCTCAAGAGGTAATTTTATTTAACACTTCCATCCGTGAAAATATCAGAATGGGCTATTTAGAAGCCACCGATGAACAAGTAGAAACCGCCGCCAAAAACGCCGAAATTCACGAATTTATTTTGACCTTACCCCAAGGTTACGATACCCCTGTGGGTGACAGAGGCGGACAGCTATCGGGGGGACAACGGCAAAGAATCGCCCTCGCTAGAGCATTAGTTAGAAATCCTGCTATTTTGATTTTAGATGAAGCTACCTCAGCCCTCGACCCATCAACAGAAGTTGAGATTATGAATACGATCGAACACCTTACTAAAGAACTTACAATTATTATGATCACCCACCGTATGGCTCATGCCCTGCGTGCTGATAAAATGTTTGTGCTGGAAAATGGCAGTATTGTGGTATCAGGTTAGCCATACAGATTTGATTCAACAAAAAAGAACCCGTACCACACTTTGGCAACAAGTTAATGGGGGAAATACCGATGCTATGGGAATTGCCAGTATCTAGGGCGGTGCAGTCAAATCAAAATATAATAAACTGCTACGCAGCTTAACAGTCACCCTGGGTTCTGAGGGAAGGGTTGAGGGTAGCCCCTCAACCCTTCCCCGCTAAAAATATTAGTGTTATTTTCGATCGTCGATACAGGGCGAATAATTTTTGACGATCGACAAACAGTTCCGTCCATCAGCCGTTCTCTCGTAACTAATACTGTCTGCGATGTCTTTGATTAATTTTAGACCCCGCCCGCCCGGAGAGTGAACATCGACTTTTTCCGAAATATCTTTGATTTTTTTCTCTAAATCAAACGGATCGCCCGAGTCCCAAATTTTAATCTCTAAAGATTCAGCGAACACCGCCACCTGAATGTCAACAGGCAAATCCGCTGGTTTGCCCTTGTGGGCGTGACGCACCGCATTCGTAAAGCCCTCAGCCAAAGCTAACTGGCACCTTATCCACACACTTGTAGGAATTCGCGAGTCGTACAATTGTGCAAACCACGACAAAACCCAGCTTAATCCATTCAGACCTGTATTGACTTGAATATCCGCTTTTTTTAGCATCGGCAACTTTTCGGAACCCTTACCCTTTAATTCAATCACGCTCACCACAGAAGTTCTTCATCGGCCGGTGGGCAAAATACAACGAGACAAAATACAACCCTATAAAATACAACGAGACAAAGTATAACGGCGGCAAAATTGAATGGTAGTTTGAGGATACTAGCTTTGGTGGGCCGTGGATAAATGTCTAATCCACTAATCGGTTGGTCACTATACCATAAATAGCATTTTTATGTCAACCAGCGCCTGTGGCAAATAAAAGTCTATAAAAATTTATATTCTGAGTATAAACTGAGTGAAGTTCGATCGCGCCAAATTTCCATCAAATTTTAACGTAAATTGAACTCAACGACCCGCCCTCAAAAGCAATTACCTCGAAAGCGATGTCAATAAACTATACTCAATCTCAGACAAGGGCGCTGACAGGATATATTTTAAATGACCCCCAGACCTTGAAAAACTTGTAGTACCTAAGTGCCCATGTTTCAAATTCTGGTTATTGACGATGATACGGCTGTTCAAGAACTGCTGAGAAGAACCCTGAAAAAACAGGGTTACGAAGTAACAGTAGCAAGCAATGGCGAAGACGGTGTAGCCCAGGCGCAAAAATTGCGTCCGGCCCTGATAATTTGCGATTGGATCATGCCGCGCTTGACCGGCATCGATGTCTGCCGTCGAGTTAAGGCAGATCCGGATCTGTCAACTACACAATTCTTTTTGTTGACTTCTTTGGGTTCGATCGCCGATCGAGTCAAAGGCCTCGACGCCGGTGCCGACGATTTTATCTCGAAGCCGATCGAACTCAACGAGTTACAGGCGAGAGTACGCGCCGGATTGCGGCTGCACCAACTCAGCCGAGATTTAAAAATTGCCAAGCAAAATCTGGAAGCAGAGTTAGCTGAGGCGGCCGAGTACGTGCAATCACTGTTGCCAGATCCGATGACGGAACCTTTCAGCATCGAGGCAAAATTCATTCCTTCCCGGCAGTTGGGGGGAGATTGCTTCGACTACAACTGGCTAGATGGCGATTATTTGGCAATTTACTTGCTAGACGTAGCCGGTCACGGTTTGCGGGCGGCGCTGCCTTCTGTGGCCGTGCTGAATTTGTTGCGATCGCGCACTCTGCCCAACATTGACTATTACAAACCCAGCGACGTTTTGCGCGCCCTGAACACCACCTTCCAGATGAGCTACCAAAATGACAAGTATTTCACCATCTGGTACGGCGTTTACAACCGCATTTCTCGCCAGCTAGTTTATGCCAGCGCCGGCCATCCACCGGCCGTGTTGATTTCCCAGTCGCCTGCGAGCACTGCTAAAATCCAGCGATTAAAAACCCCCGGAATGCCGGTCGGAATGTTCCCCGACGCCCCCTATGTCGATAATTGCTGCGATGTCGAGGATTTGAGCACTCTCTACATCTTTAGCGACGGGGTATACGAGATCCACCAACCTGACGGCAATATCTGGGGGCTTGACCCTTTCGTAGATTTGTTAGCAGCTTACAACGGTGCAAGTGCCGACCAGTTAGAGCTGGTTTTGAACTACATTCAAAAGTTGAACGCTAAAGCAGTTTTTGATGATGATTGGTCTTTACTCAAGGTAAACTTTGGCTAGCTGATTTCTTGCAGCGCATCTGCGACAAAATAGCAAGAAGGCAGCAGCCAAAAGATTTAGTTAGTTGAGAGAATTTTGCTATTAAAAGCATCGCGGGTCGGAAATATCTCGAAAACTCGATCCATGCTGGTGAGTTCAAATAAGATGCGGATTTGCTCGTTGATAGAACAGACAACTAATTGACTCCCAGCGGCCCGGACTGTTTTGAGCGCCAAGACTAAAGCGCCCAAACCAGAACTATCCATAAATGTCACATCAGTGAAGTCTATCAATACCACATCGGCTCCCGCTTCCACTAGGTCGCTAATCTCTTGGCGGAATTGACTTGCCTTGGTGCCGTCTAAAATGCCAGAGGGCTGAATAATTTTAACTACAGGACTCATATTTTGCGGTGGGAATGTCAGAATTTCTAGCCAGACTAGGCTAGTATAGCTGCGAGATGGACTCTGATCCAAATAAGAGAGGGGGAAAGCACCAGAGCCTGAGAGCGGGAGAATAGTTTTGAGTGCAAAAGATGGTGCTCGTCGCGGATCGTAACGCTGCTCAGAGTCGCAGCCCTTCGCCGGGAGTGAATTTTAAGATAGGGACAATCTTTGTCCTGCCGAAGGCCTTCTGGTATTAATCAAACTGGGCTAACTTTGGCGCGGTAGAGCAGTTTTTCGCCTTGTCTGTAGCCTGTGTAGCGGACTTTGACGGGTTCTCCGGGATCGGCTGTTCCTTCCATGAGCTGGTGCTGTTGGGGGTTGTAGGGAATCTCGGCTCCGACTGGGGCGATCGACTCCACTCCCCAATGCTCTAATAACTGCTCGACGGGCCGCAGCAGGGGCAGTAGTTTCTGAGCCCGCAAGTTGTGATTTTCCTGAGCTTTGCTTGCTGCAGTCGGCCACTGCAACATCCAAGATTCTAAAATTTGCACGCTAGATAGCTGGAATTCTTGCATCAAAGATTCTCGCTGCTGTTCGATCAAAGCTTGCAGGCGCTGATATTCTTGTTCGAGGGCACTCGGTGGTGCCTGTTCTAACTCTACATAGTTTGGCGCCAAGGTTGCGAGCAGTTCGGTTAAGGAAATTTGCAAAGCTTGACTAATTTTGAGCAGGATGTCGGCTCGGGTTTGCAAAGCTAAGCCGCGACGCAGGCGACTTAGCTGGATGTCGGAAACTCCTGCTTTTTTGCTGAGTTCTCGATCGCTCGAAAGCCCCGCCTGTTCCATCAGGCGTTGCATTTGAGGAGCATAATCTGGAATATTGGCAGTCACGAAAAACTCATCCAAATTAACTATTAGCCGGGAAGTCCCGGGTGTATATTTAGAGGGGATTAATCAGAGCGCTGTGCCCCGTACCCCGTTGGGAATTACTCCTTGGGATGAAAGGCTCGTCGGGTTTCGGTACCGAAACCGACAATTATTCTTTTATACCCCAAGATGATCGGGAAATACTCTGATACTATATTAGCAAGTGGGGGTGGAACTACCTCACTATAAAAAGCCTTTGAAAAAAAGGAAAAAGAAGCCTGCGGTCTAACTGTACTCAGTTGACCGTCAGGTTTGTTCACTAAATGGACATATTCTCGATCGTAAACTGTCACGAGCCTTAAGGAAATACATCTGTGGGGCGGGCTCGGACGCCCACCCCACAACTTTTTTTGTGGCTATTTGACGGCAACTTTTTCGGCGGTGGCTGTTGCAGTTGTCGCAGAACCTTGCAAATGCGCTTCTAGGAACCACAAACGCTTGTCAATTGTCCGCGAAATTTCGGTGTAGAGATCCGCTGTATCGGCATCGCCTAGTTCGTCTGCTTTGCCGATGGCGACTCGCAAGTGTTGGGCGTAGGGTGCGTAGCGATCGGCCAAAGCCGTCACATATTCTTTCCCGTCTAAAATGTCGAAAGGAAATTCTGGCAAAATCGAATCTGCAGCGGCTGTGCGGGCTGTTCCTACAGCCAAACCGCCCAAAGCTGTGACCCGTTCGGCAACCAAATCGATGTATTCTTCGAGTTCTGTTGCCATTTCGTCAAATAGCAAGTGCAACTGGTAGAAGTCCATGCCTTTAACGTTCCAGTGAGCTTGCTTGACTTGAGTTTTTAAGTCCAGAGTCGTTGCCAGCGTGGCGTTGAGCAGCCCGACTACTTGAGAGCGGGTGGCTGCTGACATATCGATGCGGGTAGGGTAAAGATGTTGTTTGTGGTTGTTGGTAGTCATAGGTTTTTAGCTTGTTATTAGTGATTGTCGATCGAATATCTTAGAAAGGTTTGGGCGATCGAATGTTTGCCTGTCGTGAATTTCTATTGAGAGGCTCAGGCTAAGTGCATCTGCAACACCGCACGGGTAGCTCGGCGTACTTTACAGCGGATAGTTTCTAAACCGAGACGCTGGCAAGCTTCGTAGCGGTGGCAGCCGGAAAATCCGTAATACTGTCCATCTACTTCTAGCACATCGATGGGTTCGTTTAAACCTACCTCGCGGATGGATTCCATGAGGGCGGCTACTTTGGTTTGGTCGTTGACTCGCGGCAGGGGGCGGCGAATCTGGTTGAGGGGAATTTCTTCTATCCTCATGGCGGGTCTCTTTTTTGCTTGTACTTAAATCATACTCGTAATGACTTCGACTTGGCAACAAAAATTAGGACTTACGCAAAAACCTGGTTTCTGCGGGGAATATGGGGGTTAGAAAATCCCAACTACTGCTATCTGGCCCGAAAATCCCATACAAATAGCTATGAATTGGCAACACTCAGCACAGACAGGATTTTTCATGCCTTTCGATAGATCGATCGACCTCAACCTTCTAGGTACAGTAGGAGAAAAGATAAATTGTGGCTTGAAATTATGGCATCCTCCCAACCCCTCAAAGGAATTGAATTGATCGACTGCGCCAAAGCTAACGCCCAACAAGGAATCGCCACCGCCGCGAAGCTTTGTGGCTACGGAGGCGACCTCAGCACCTTCGAGCGGGAACTAAAAAAGGCTTGCCAAGACATCGGCGTCGAAGTCAAGGAGTTAAACGACTTGATTACGAATCAGCAGATGATGAAACAAGGAATGGGCATTGAAATCGCTCCAGATACTCCCTCAGAACTCTAGCCTCAATCTCCACCGCACCAGTTTTAGAGCTAAGATTGCCCTGACAACAGTATTTTGAGTCTGCTAGCTGAGGCAGGCTAGAATGTTTTGCATGGGAGGTTCCGACTTTTGGCAGGAGTCGTGTTTTCTCCCGCGAAGAGGGTGCTTTCTGGAGGGTGCACAGATTGTTAGGAGGACTGTCGTGTCAGATCAGCAAGACCGAATTATGCGTTTGTTTATAGAGGAGGCTAAGGAGCACCTCGATACTCTAGAAAATGGTTTAGTGGATTTAAAGTCCACGATGAAAGACCCCGAAAGCGTCCAAGAGATGTTTCGAGCCGCCCATTCCGTGAAAGGAGGGGCGGCTATGCTTGGCTTAGATAGTATTAAAACAACCTCTCACCGCTTGGAAGATTGTTTTAAGGTGCTCAAGGACGGGCCCGTCAAGCAGGTTGACCAAACGGCAGAATCCCTATTTTTAAAGGGAGTTGATACGCTTAAGGACTTGCTGGGGCGACTGGAGGGGCCTTTCGGCTTGAGGAATGAGGAGGGAGAAAAACTTGTGCAGCAGGTGATGCCTGTTTTTGCTCAACTGGAAACTCACCTCAATAAATTGGCGTCGGGCAAAGTGCAGGCTGCTGGGTCTGGCGCCCCCGCCGCTGCAACAGCGGGCGCTGTGCCGGCGAATTTTGCTGTTGAAGTGATGACTTTACTCAAAGAAATGTTGCAGGTGTTCAAGCAGAAAGAATCGCCTGCTAGTCGCTCTGAGTTGACGGCTGTGTGCGTTCGCCTCTATAAGTTGGGAGGTAAAATTGAGACTTGGCAAAATTTAGTTAAAACCGCTAGAGCGGCGATCGTTAATCCCAAAAACTCTTATAAAGTCTTAGCTCCGCTGATTATCAAAGAACTCAAGGAAGCTGGCGATTTAGTACAAGTGGGGAAAGTCAAGGCGATCGTTCCGAGTAAAAATTTGCTACTTTTGGCAGCAAGCCCAAAACCAGCAGCCCCAGCAGACCCAGTAGCCCCAGCCGCAGCGTCGAAGCAAGTCGCACTTCCCGCCGAACCGAAGGCCGTAGTCAAGCTTTTGCTCAAAACTTTCAACAAAAAGCAACTCTCGGAAATCGCCAAGTTACTGGTTAACGCCATCAAATCCTCGAACTAGGAGGTGTTGCAGTAGAAGATAGAATCAAAGCAATATTTGTGAGGCGGATAATTTTCTGGTGGGTGCTGGCAGCCGCTCGTTGAGCAGTAACTCGAAAAAATTCACTCACTCGATATTTTTGCCCTCTACCTTCTACTGTTGGGCAAGCCTGCGTTAGAATTAGTGAATATGTAGGCGTGCAATATTGTACCAGAATTAAAAATCGAGCAGGCTTTATAAGGCGGTAGCTGTGAAACCAATTAGTTCATTAGAAGATGCTTTAAACCGCTGTCAGGCGATGGGAATGCGCTTGAGCCGCCAGCGTCGATTTATTCTAGAACTTTTGTGGGAGGCAAAAGAACACCTCTCGGCTCGCGAAATTTACGATCGCCTCAACAAACAATCGCATTCGATCGGGCATACTTCTGTGTATCAAAATCTAGAAGCTTTGTCGAGAGCAGGGATTATTGAGTGCATAGAACGCTCGGAGGGACGCTTGTACGGCAATGTCAGCGACTCTCACTCTCACGTCAATTGTCTTGATACGGCTCAGATTCTGGACGTTCATGTGGAACTGCCGATCGACTTGATCGAGCTAATCCAAGAGCAAACGGGTGTCAAAATTGTAGACTACCGGATAGATTTCTACGGATATCGCTCGGCAGAGTCCGCTACGCAAGCATCGACTGTCAGCGATACGCCCAAGGCTTCGTAACGGATAAAGCAGCGGCTGTGGGAAGGAAAACCGATATTTGTACTGGGCTGATCGGTCGTATAAAATGATTCAAGTATTTAGCTCGGTTTGATCGGTTTTTTTGCCGTGGCCCACCGGAATTCGGCACAGTAGAAAAAAAATGAAAATAGAAAAATGAAACTTGATCGACAAGTTTGGCGATCGGGAATAAAATTTACGACTAAACCAAAAAATCAGTTCTACCGGCTACACGTAAAAGTGTAAACCAAATCCGGCTGTAGTGTCCCCTTGATTTTTTAATCGGCTTGGAGGAGACGAAAGTTTGTGTGGTTGCGGTTGAAACCGCTGAGTCTGATAAGGGAATTTCTGATCCGGATTTAATATTAGACCTTAGTTTAATCGCTCTCACAATTCATGTGCAGAGTCAATTCTAAAATCTAAAATCTAAAATCTAAAATCTAAAATTGCTCGACTGACGGGGCTTTATACTGTTTTTTCTGCTAAACGGCCCCGGGTTCTGTCAATAATTGTGTGATAACTGGTATGATTTACGTGCTTCGAGAGCCTAAAATACTCGGAAGCAACCAGTGGGGCCAGACACAAACCTCACTATAAAACGCCGTAGAGGGAAAGATTGCCAGTACCTTGAAGGAAGTTCTCGATCTCCTTGACAGGAGTTAGAAGCCCACATCACAATCTATGATTTGATGTGGGAGTGTCACGTGAAGAGTGCGCATTACAGGACAGGCTGAAGTAATGGCGAGACGACAATCTGACCAATTCCACATACCACCGCAATACAACCCATCCCCCAAACCGACGGCACAGTTCAGTGCAGAGGCGACAGGTGATGCGAGTTCCTCAGTAACGGCGCAGCCGACCGAGGGAAAAAGAACTTTTTGGCAGTGGCAGCTTATCTGGCTGAGTCTCCTGGTGGGATTTGGAGTAACAGGTGCCGCTGCATTTCTGTGGTTGCTGACGATGCCGCCGCCGCCCAATTGCCAGCAACTGTCGCCACTGGCGGCGGATGGAGAGCGACTTTACTGCGCTCAACAAGCTGCTAAGTCGGGCAAGCTGGAACAGCTAGAATCGGCAATGGCACTGGTGCAGGCTTGGCCAAAAGAACATCCGCTATACTCGCAGGGTCAACATTTGATAGGGGAATGGTCGAAAGCCATTCTGGGATTTGCCAGAGCAAAAATTGAGAAGGGCGATTTGAAAGGCGCCCTGGAGATTGTGGCGAAAATTCCGAAAACCAGTCCGTCTTACCCCGAGGTAGAAGAGGCTGTTACTGCTTGGGAAAAAAATTGGCAGGAGGGCCAAAAACTCTACGATACAGCCCTAGCAGCTTTGAAAAGTGAGGATTTAAGGAAAGCCTGGGATTATGCTCAAGCTCTATTTAAGCTGGAAAATATTTTCTGGAGTCAGAAGCGTTACAACGAGCTGATCCAGCAGATTTCTTTGGAAAGAAACGGCTGGCAGCGCTTGCAAGAGGCTAGAGATTTGGCGAAGGACGAAACTCCGCAAAAGTTCGCTGAGGCGATCGTCCTGGCTCGTAAAATAGACTCGCAGCTTTTTGCCCGCGCTAAAGCTGAGAAGGAAATTGAGGGCTGGAGTCGGACTTTGCTGGCAATGGCTACTAAGCGGTTGGAGGCGAAAGATTTGCCGGGGGCGATCGAGGCTGCTTCTGTTGTGCCGCAGGATTCGCTACTGTTTGCGGAAGCTCAAGATTTGATGCAGTTGGGTAGGGCTCAGGCAGTGACCTGGAACCAGTCGATATCAACTCCGCTGCCACAACACATTTTTAGCTTGCTCGAAGGGCAGGGGGCTGCTAGCCAAATAGCTCCGGGTCGCCCTCTGTACAAGCAAGCTCAAGTTCAAATTGAAACTTTACAGGTGCAGTTTCAAGATTTGCTGCGGCTACAAGTGGCGAGTACGATCGCTAGTTTCGGTCAGATAGGGACGTTTGGACTCGCGATCGAGCAAGCGCAAACCATCGGACTTAAGCAACCGCGGCGGATTCACGCTCAAACTTTGGTGGCTGCTTGGCGTCGGGAAATTCAGCGGATCGAAGACGAATCTTTTCTGACTCTGGCGAAGCAGTTGGCCCAAGCGCAGACGGTTGAAGGACTCAAGGGCGGTATGGCTCAGTTAGTCCTGGTTGCTCAAAACCGCCCCCGCAGGATAGAAGCGCAAACTCTCTTGGCTCAGTGGACGAAACGCATAGAAGTTATTCAAGATCAGCCTTTTTTGGATGAAGCGATCGCCCTGGCGAAGCAAGGAAAACTTAGTGCTGCTATTGAAAAAGCTTCGCAAATTAAGAGCGGTAGGACTTTGTACGCGAAAGCTCAAGATAATGTCTATCAGTGGGTGAGCGAACTGCAAGTTGCTCAAGACCGACCGATTCTCGATCGAGCTGCGGAATTGGCGTCTCAAGGCAGTCTAGGAGCGGCGATCGATACGGCTTCCCAAATCGGTTACGGTAGGGCGCTGTATTCAGAGGCGGCAAGTGCGATCGGGCGCTGGAGTGCTGAACTCAGAGCCAACAGTGCACCGCCGCCGGAACCCGCTCGCGATTACGCGCCGGCTCCTGCAGAGGAGTACGCGCCAGCTCCTCGACAGGAGGAGTACGCGCCAGCTCCGCGACAGGAGGAGTACGCGCCAGCTCCGCGACAGGAGGAGTACGCGCCAGAGCCAGAGCCTTACTATCCGCCTGCTAGACAAGAGGCCCCGGCTCCCGAACCTTACTATCCGCCTGCGAGAGAGCCGGAACCTTACTATCCGCCTGCTAGAGAACCGGAACCAGAACCTTACAATCCGCCCGCGAGAGAGCCGGAACCTTACTATCCGCCGGCCAGACAAGAAGCCCCGGCTCCGGCTCCGGAACCTGCTGCTCCTCCGGCTCCGGCTCCGGAACCCGCGCCGCCCTCGATTCCTGAATCGGCTGGGCCTCCTGATGCTAATTTGCTCCCGGAGTAATTGGGTTTTCGCGCGATCGGTCTCTAAAATCTCAAATCTAAAATCAAGTGAGTAATTTCCAAGTGCTGACGATCGAGGGCGACCCCATTTTCCGGCTGGGGCTGCGAGTTGCTTGCGAGCAGTATCCAGACTTGCAAGTTGTTGCAGAGGTTTCAACGGCAACCGAGGCTTTGCGGGTTGTAGAAGCTCGCTCTATCGGCTCTGGAGCTGCCAAGAAGCCTGCAGATTTGGTAATTCTGGCTGTTGAGACTTTAAATTTGCGATCGGGCCAAACAGAGGCCCTGGCTTTTTGTCGCGAACTCAAAAGTTTGTACCCCAACCTGCCCCTGTTGCTGCTAGGCGGGCCGCTGACACCCGATCTGTTGGCGGAGGTACAGGCGGCGGGCGCGAATGGCTATTGTCCTAAAGGTAGAGATATTTCCCTGACAATCGAGGCTATTCGCGCGGTGGCATCTGGTCGCACTTATTGGGCGACGGATGCGGGCACTAACCCGGAAATAGAACTAAATGCAGCGGTTGTTCAAACAGTAGAAAACTCCGCAGTAATTGCAGATAAAAATGCAGATAATTCTACAGTTGATACGCCAGTACACAAAAAAATGCTGGCTTATTTTTGTCAGTCTGGACTACGGGAAATAGATGCAACTTTGGCGGTTGTCCAAGCTGATTTGCAAGAGATTAAAGCGGCAGCTCCGACAGATTTGCCCTCTATTTTAGATGGGGTTGTACTCAGCGGGCGCCGCAGAGAATTGCTGGCTGCTCGCTGGATTGTCAGTCAGTTATTATTTGAAGGAAAAGGGGAGAAGGAAGAAGGAAGAAGGAAGAAGGAAGAAGGAAGAGGGAAGAGGGGAGAAGGCAGAAGGGAGAGGGGAGAAGGCAGAGGGGAGAAAGAAGAAATTAGAGGCGAGAATTTGTTAAATAATTCTCAATCGCAATTAGCTAATTCCCAAGTTTTGGCTGAATCTTTGGTGGTTGCAACTAATTGGCAAGGTAGCTTGTTTGACTCGGCGGCAGCTAAATGGCAGTTTGATTTGGTGAATTTGACTGGCTTGCCTTTGGAAATCGATATTTTGCGATCGCCCAAAAAGCGTGAATTGATGAGTTCCATCCTGCGGAAGTTAAAGGATTTGCTGGAGGAATTGCGCTTTTCGCAAGTGCAGGAAACTCAATTGTCGCAAAAAATGCCTGCTATTTTACGGGATTTGTGGGAGGCGACAATCATAGATTTTTTTGGCAGATACTATACATTGCCAACGGGAGAAAATCTGGTTTTTGATGGCAGTCAAACAAGCTTGAAAGTTGCAGAAAGTCAAGGGGAAAGCGCTGGTTATCTCTTGGCAGGCAGCGGCGTAGAAATTGTGCCGATGCTGCTGGCAGATGCTGATGTAGTTGCAGCACAAATCCTTGACAAAATACCGATGACAGTTGATTTTTTTGCACATTTGCTATTTGAAATTCCTCTAACAGTTGACAATATTTCTTGTGTTGCTGGCAGCCCGGAAGCAATGCAGCGAGCTGAAGCTTTATTAGAAAATTTGGCAATTCAAGTTGCTAGCGGAGTGGTACAGCCTCTACTAAATAATTTGGCAAATATTGAAGAAATCAAGCAAATTTTTTACGATGGTAAGTTGATTTCGACGCGAGAAATTGAGAAATTTCGCAATGATTTGTCGTGGAGATATAGCTGGGATAGATATTTTGTGGAACCGAAAGCTATTTTTGAAAGCAGGTTTTGGCTGTTTGTTTTGGGCGATTCTGGAATTAAGAGAATTTCTATTTATGCTCCGAGAAATCTGGAGTTAGCACAGTTGTCTGGGTGGCAGTTAGCCTTGACTTTGCTGCTGGAAACCAGGGATGCGATCGCACCTAGAGTTCGCGCGGTTATTTCGCTGTTGGGTGCTGGCGTTGTTTACTTTTTGACTCAGGTTATAGGGCGGGGAATTGGTTTGATAGGGCGGGGAATTATCCAGGGTATTGGTAATTCTTTGCAAGATAGTAAGTTTGGGAAAAATGGGTGATTAGTCATTAGTCATTAGTCATTAGTCATTAGTTGGTAGTTATGAGTGAGCTAAAATATTTATAGCTGGTGGTATGATAACTAAATGGTAGACAGTTGACCAAAAGCAATTGGATCCTGGGCCCCCGGATTTATCTGTGGGATTAATCTAAAATTTAAAATGGGTTGACTTTTTATGAGTATTATGATAGCGATAGATGCCGATCGCATAAACAGTTTAGATTTGTCTCCGGTGCGGACTGTGATTGAAAAGTGGCTGACCGAAGGAGTGATCGCCCAAAAGGAACAACAGCTACAATTTGAAATTGAGTATCCCCGCGAAGAGTTAGATCCGCGAGAAATTTCGGAAATTCCCGAAGTGCGGCTGTGGTTTATTCGCTTGGATGCTTGTTACCCTTGGCTGCCATTTTTGCTGGATTGGAAAGCGGGAGAATTGGCGCGCTATGCGGCGATGTTGGTGCCGCACCAGTTCCACCGCACCCAAGGTATTCAGTACAATCCTGAAGCTTTGGAAATGTTTTTGATGAACAAAATTTTTGTGTTGACTGATTGGTTGAATCAGCAGGGAATCCCCAGTAAATCGAAGTTGATGGCCATGTCGCAGATGTTTGGTTATGATTTGGAAGATGCTTTTTTTGATGTGATCGTGCCCCACAAATAAGCGATTGCGCCTCAAATTAAAATCGTCCTAATTAGGTATAGGTAGGCTACTCTATACCTTAAGAGTTACCAACAAAGGTATAAACCCGGTTTCTTCCCTTGTGTGGCGGGCTTTCCAGTCCGCCTCCCCAGCTATATGTTCTATCCACAACAGCTTGATTAAGCTTAACAGCAACCGTACTCAGACTTTAATACAATCCTTAAACCAGCGCGCCTCAAAAAATTGTTGCTGGACTTCACAATTTTCTCAGAATTGATAGTTAGTTTAAATAGACAACGATCGCCCTATTCAATCGATCGAGGAAATTTACCATGACAACAGATTACCTCATCGTCGGCAGTGGTTTATCAGCACTGGTTTTCGGAGCTTTGATGGCAAACTCCGGCAAAACCGTACACATCCTCGAAGCTCACGAGCATCCCGGAGGCTTTGGTCACACCTTTACGATGGCCAAAAAATACACCTTTAATGCCCAATTCCACTACGTTTGGGACTGCGGCGAAGGACATACAGTCAATCGAGTTCTCAAAAAGCTCGGTCTCGATCGAGATGTCACCTTTGAACGGTACGATCCGAATGGCTACGACCACATGAGAATGCCTGGATATGCGCTCGATATTCCCTCGGAACCAGAGGAACTGATCCGCAGATTGTCGGCGCTGTTTCCCGAAGCGGGCGAGAGAATTCGCCAATTCGTCAACGAAGTCGAGAAAACCGGCAGCGGACTCAGAAAACTCGCTCCTCCCGTCAAACCAATTGAATTGCTCAAAAATTTCGGTGACGTATTCTGTGCTGTCCAACACCTCAACAGTACACTTCAGGACGTTTTCGACAAGTTCCAACTCCCGCAAGCCGCCCAAACCCTATTAGCCCTGCAATGGCCAGACTTTTTGCTGCCGCCAAATCAGCTTTCTTTCTATGCTTGGATTGCCTTGTTTAGAGGCTATCAAGAAGGTGCATTTTACCCGACGCAGCATTTTGAAGATGTCATCAATTCTTTAGTTAATGTCATTGAATCCAACGGGGGGAAAGTTCTATTAAATCATGAAGTCACGAATTTTAGGGTAACAAACAGAACAGTAACTGGTGTTGAAGCGATGGATTTGACCACCCATCAAACCCATGAATTCACGGGCGACACGGTGATTTGCAACCTTGACCCGAAAAGAGCAGCCAAGATGATTGGAGAGGAACAGTTCTCTAAAACAGTGCGACGGAAACTCAACTATGAGTATTCTGCCTCTAACTACATGGTGTACTGCGTTGTCAAAGATATCGATCTCCGAGACTATGGATTTGGCAAGTGGAATACGTTTCATTCTGAGCACTTGGATCTAAATGAAGCTTTTGCTCAAATGTATGAGCAAAATGATTTTTCTCGTCCGAGCTTTGCAATTACAACGCCAACTTTACTGACGGAAGCGCGGCGGGATTGTCCTGAAGATTGTCAAATTGTCGAATTTCTGACTGTTGCTAATTACAGCTATTTTAAACAGCTTTGGGAGACCGATCGCAAAGCTTACAGACAGAAAAAACAAGAGATTCTGGACTCGATTTTAGATGTTGTGGAAAAACACTATGTTCCGAATTTCCGCAAACACATGGTCTTTCATATTACCGGAAGTCCGACGACTAATGAGCGCTTCTGTTGGTGTCCTAACGGTAATTCCTACGGTTCCAGCCTGACGCCACGCAACATGGGAGTCGATCGACTAAATCATGAAACATCCCTCAACAATTTCTATTTCTGCAACGCCTCCTCGGGCTATCCAGGCTTTGCACCGACATTTTGGACGGGGGCGCTGCTTTATCAACGTTTATCCGGCGATGCGATTTTAGGCTAAGGAAAATTGGCAATTGGTTATTTTCCTGTTTCTCTCGTTCCTTGGCTTTGCCAAGGAATGAATTTCACTCTTGCTCTGCCTCCTCTTAAAAATCTTTCGTTTCTGATCTCGTTCTCTCGTTCCTTAGCTCTGCCAAGGAATGAATTTCTGGAGGCTCTGCCTCCTCTTAAAAATGACCAGGCATAGCAAGAGTGAAATCCGTTCCCAGATAGAACCCGGGAACTAAAATTTCTTCCTTCTTCCTTCTTGCTTCTTCCTTCTTCCTGACATCCGTTACATCCGTTACATCCGTTACATCCGTTATATCCGTTACAGAATCCGTTGCCGAACTTCGTTCTATCAATCTAGGAGTGAACTATGAGAATTGCAATTGTTGGGGGCGGAGCGAGCGGTATGGCAGCAGCCTACTGGCTCGATAAACAGGGGCATCACGTCACGGTGTTGGAAAAGCAGCCGATTTTAGGCGGACACATTCGGACGCTTAACAAAAATGTTGCGCCAAATCAATCTGAGTGCAATGAAATATTAGAAAATGGGGTGCTGGAATTTCCCACTGTGTTTTACAATTTCGTGGCTTTTATGCAGGAGCTAGGGGTTGAATTAGAACCAGTGCAGATTGGTTCCGCGCTGTTTCTTAAAGATGGCGATCACTTTTTGTCTAAGGTCTCTATCCGGAAAAATTTTACCGGAATCCAACGCCTGATCGAGTATTTGCGGCTCGATAGTATCTACGCTCGTTCGGCTGCATTTATTTTAAAAATGCGGTTTGCTAAACAGCACGATTTCTACGATATGCCACTTTCTCAGAGTTTGAAAAGCTCGTGCGTCCGCAATTATTGGCTGAAGTTGCTGACGATGTACAGCTACTCGATACCGTTTGAATCGGTCGACAATTTTCCGGCCCAATTGGCGCTGCCTGTGCTGCGCGACTATGCCTCGGTCAACTGGGTGAGGATTAAAGGCGGGGTGTATTCTTACATTGAAAAGATTCTGGAGCGGTTTAAGGGCGATATACGGCTGAATGTGGAGATTGCCCAGACTTTCAGAAGTGCTGATGCTGTAAAAATTGTGCTTTCTAATGGGGAGAGTCAGGAATTTGATAAGGTGGTTTTTGCGATGCCACCAGACCAAGTGATGAGGCTATTGTCTGATCCGACGGAGGCGGAAACGAAGCGGTTTTCGGCGTGGAAAGCTAATTATGCAACCACGGTACTGCATTCGGATACATCAATGTACGATCGCTACGGTATCCGTAAGTTATCAGAATTTGATTTTTTCGAGACGGACAACGGATGGGGATATAATGCGAGCTTAAATCAGCTTTGCGGTATCTCCTCGCCACGAGAGTACAGTTTAGCATTTCAATTGGAGGAGTCGATCGCCAAAAAAGAGATTATTCACATTCAGAAACATCACACGCCGCTGTACACTGTCGAGTCTTTTCGATATCGAGATGAAGTTATAGAGACTAATGGCGAGAACAACACTTATCATGCGGGAGCTTATTTGGGGAATGGTTTGCACGAAGGAGCTATTACCTCTGCTTTGCGAGTCGCGAAATTAATTGGGTGAGCTCAATTGTGATGCTACAAACTCTTGCAAATATCAGTAAATTTCTTGCCGGTGCAACACTCTCACAAAAGTAATGATGTCGGCATCAAAAGTTAAACCAATGCGAGAGTCGTCGACTCGGATGCGAAATTAATTTTTGGCCTTGCCTAAGCTGCGACACCACGTGCTGCAGTTAAGTAGACATCATTGCTCAAAGATGGGGGGATTGTTGATCCGGCTAACTGAGTACCCTCAAAGTTGGTTCCCGTGAAACTTGCGCCGCTCAAGTCGGCTTCGCTCAAGTCTGCATAGCACAGCCTAGCCCAATCGAGGTTTGCTTGCACCAAAGAAACCCCCACCAGATTTGCCCTGGTTAAATCTGCTCCCATCAACTGGACGCCCCGCAACTGAGCCCCGCTGAGATTGGCGGCTAACAAGTTCGAGCCTTCCAAATTTACCCCGTTCAGTTTGGCTTCGCTCAGGTTGATGCCATTGAGATCCGTCCTGCTCAGGTCGATGCCATTGATATAAGCTTTGCTGAGATAGATGCCTGTTAGTTGAGCGCCAAAAAGCTTTGCACCGCTGAGTTTTGCCCCTCCGCAGTTGGCCCAATTGAGGTTTGCTCCCGTGAGGTTCGCGCCCCGCAGGTTGATGAATTGCAGGTCGGCTGTACACAAATTGGCGTTCCAGAGGATGGCGCTCCGCAGGTTGCTACCGATGAGTTGGGCGCCACTCAACTTTGCTCTGGGTAGTTTTGCTTTGACGAGGAAAGCTCCGCTGAGATTGGCTTTTGTAAGCTCTGCGTCCGCTAGTCTGGCTTGGCCCATTTTGGCAAAACTCAAATTTGCTCGGTAAAGGTTTGCGCCGTTGAGTTCTGCTTTGGTCAGATGCGCCCGACTCAGGTTAGCTCCCGACAGGTTAGCCCTCGAAAGGTTTACGCCAACCAACATAGCTCCGCTGAGGTTTGCTCCGCTGAGGTTTGCGTCAGCAAAGTCTCTGTTTCCATTTTCGTACTCTTTGAGCAGCTCGGTTACTTCCATACGGGTCACATTCCTAATAGCGGAAATTTATCTAGAAATAAACACTCTTTATAGATATTTTATATCTAACCGAGCGGATGCGATCGCACTTTCAAGAAAGCTGACAATTAACTTTATATTTATACATATACTTTGTGCTTTTTCCAGAGTCCCGACAGTTTTGAGATCATAGTCTGAAACCCTTGATTTATCGTGGGTCTCTAGTGTGCTTCGGCAAGCGTTGCGATCGTACTGAGATTCGTGAAACCGTTATTCTCAGTAAGTAAGCCATCAAACACTGTCCGAAGTGTTAATCAATAGTTAAAATCAATATTCTTGTTGTCCACTGTGGCTCACAGCTTTTTTAAACCGAGACTGCAAATTTGTTGTTGTTTTTCCGTCAGGTGTCGCGAAGGCTGGCATGGTCATAGCTCCATATTTGATCTACTGTCATTTTTCATTAAAATTAAATGTCGAACAACAGCTTAATCAGCGAGAATTTTTCTCGGTTGTCTCGCAGCAGTGAGACGATCGTGCTTTTCAAGATTTCCTTTAGTCGATCGGGCTGAAAAGTAATTTCAGACATTGTACTTCTGAGGGATTTATCGATCGACCTAACGGTAGAGGCTATTCGCTCAAAACCTAGCGGATAATATACAGCAGATTGTACAAAACCAACAGCGAGTAATTTCTGTATACGATCGCCCTCTCTACTGGCAGTTAGGCAGATGTGTCAATCTATGTTATGCTGAGTCAAAATTGAGGAAAGATCATGTCAAAAGAAAGAAGAAGCAACAAAGAAGTCAAAAAGCCAAAGAAACAACCTGATGGTGTTGCTAAGCCGAAGGATGACAAAAAAAATTATGGTAGCACGGACGGCCGCAAGTAGAGATAGCTGGCACTCTCGGAACTGTAATTAATTTTGTTTAAGTTTTATTAGTATCAATTTTTAACAAATTTAAATATCCTTTTTTGGGATAATCCGAAAACAGGTTTATTATATTTAGGGAATATGCAGTGCTAAACCCAAAGTATAATGAAATCTGTTTTTAGTAAGGAATATGAAACCTTCCGTTGCTGTATGATTGCGGCTCGTAAAGAAGCGCAACTAACTCAAGAGTCTGTTGCTAAATCTCTTAAAAAGCCCCAGTCCTTCGTAGCCAAATATGAAAACGGTGAACGACGGTTAGATGTAATTGAGTTTCTGTTAGTTGCTCATGTAATTGGTGTAGATCCTTGCGATATTATTAGGAAAATTTCACAAAAAATATCTGAAGCATCTTGTGAGAGCGAGATATGAATACGCAAGATGTAATCAGACTTGCATCCCAATATCTATATCGCTTATCGGGTAACACTTTCGACGTTTTAGATGTATCTAAACCTGTTACCGTAGACGCAGCGGTGAACCTGTCTAAAGTTATCTCAAAGCTTTCGCCTTTAGTCGGAAATTTAATCGAATTTAACACCGTTGAATGCTTGAATCAACAAAATGAGTTCGCTGAATTTGGAAAGTGGTATAGGCAAGATCTGGGCTTTCCAGATACTATTTTCCTCGGCATAGTTCAACCAACGCCAGGATTAGAAATTAAAGCGTGGTTCCCACTAGCAACAGAGATAACAGCACGTTTCAAAGATAGTCAAAATCACTTTAGCTTCAATCAGACCTATGTTGCTATTCTGGCATGGCTATCCGATAAAATCATTTACGGCAAGCCTCGCATTCTTGATGTGTGCGTTGTCTCTAGTTTATCGGTAGCTGTAGCGAGAGATACCCACTATCACAATCCGCCGGATTATCTTGTTTTAGAGCCGGAAGATACAACTCAAAGAACAACAAATT
Organism: Microcoleus sp. AT3-A2; assembly: GCF_036705685.1. Classification (NCBI taxonomy): domain Bacteria; kingdom Bacillati; phylum Cyanobacteriota; class Cyanophyceae; order Oscillatoriales; family Microcoleaceae; genus Microcoleus; species Microcoleus sp. AT3-A2. The sequence continues at coordinate 24,754 of NZ_JAUBVF010000052.1, read as the reverse complement.
TGCAACAAACAAACACCAGTGGATATAAATTCCAAGGCTCTGCTGAGGAGTTTTTAGAAGCTGAGAAAATAGTTGATTCATGGGGTACTCAAGGAAAAGTCTACAAACCAACTAGAGAGTATCAGCGGCTTCTGCCGGAGCTAAGGATACGCTATGAGTATAGACTAGATACAAATTTTGCAAAGATGGACAGAATTGTACATCCAGGTATTGAGGAATTTAAGCGACGTGTCTACAATATTGAAGTTTCCGGTATGACCGTTGGTCGGTGGAATAAGCTTTTATCAAGTCGCCTAGAAGGGAGCATCAAGAAATCCCTACAAGATTATCTACAGATTAGAGAAGAGAGTATTGATGAAATTATTGATTAAATCTCTGTACACCCTAGTAGAAATATTCGGGGTCTATCTCGAAAGAAAAGGCTTTGCGTTTTAGTTTACGTGCTGACAAAGCTGCACTAAAAAGTCCACCAAAAGGTTCCCATATAACATCGTTTTCATCGCTCGATGCCTCAACAATAAGGTTCATCAGATCCAGAGGTTTTTGGTTGAGATGTAATGCTTTTCCAGAGATAGTTTTAACTCTCTCATCGCCCCGTAAAGCTTGACGATCCCAAACGTTTGTAAAACCGTGAGGGCATCTAAACTTCGATCGCATCTTGCTCTATTCTTGTCCCGTTAGAGGCTGATTGCCATCGAGCGAAAAGTATGGTTTTCCTTGAGGACTACCATACTCATTTGCATAGTTCACTAGCCTTTCAAACATCTCGGTCGGAGGGAAATACCACAAATGCCCTTGATCGAAGTATTTCCTGGTTGCTGCATCCACCACCCCGCAAGCATTATTGGCCCGTCGTAACGGCAACCCTGAGCATTTCCACTCTCGCAATAACCACGCCTTTAAGGTAAGTTCATTAACTGTTACTTCTCTAACGTATTGAACGCAGACTTCTGTAACGACGGGGAACCTGCGAATTTTCTGTGTGTTAACATTCCCTGCGATATGACCTTTGCCCTTGTTCCAAATATTGGAATTGACATAGCGCCAACCATATTTTTCTAGAAGTGGATGCACAATAGCCCAACCAATCTCTGAATTCCAAAACCAGAGTGTTGTGCATGGCAGGGCTGCTTTTGACCATGCCTCGATATGAGGTTTATACCAATTAGGTAAATCAATGTGATCTGAGGTATCTCCTTCAAACCCAAGAATACCGTAAGCTCCATCTGAAACAATGACAGTAGGTCGCTCCCAATTGTCGTAGTGATGGAGACTATCGCCGAGATATAAAGTAACGTATTCGTCACTCCATGCAGAAAAATTAAAATTGGTATTGAGATTAGCTACTTTGCCACGACCAAAAGTGCTGCTCGCTTTGCGTTTTAAACTGCTGGGAGAATTCGCTTCAGGGTTACATCGACTCATTTGTTGATTTACGTGGTTCTAAAAATTTAGTAACTAATACCTTATCCTATTTTGGGATATCTGGTTGGTAAGACCCGTACAGTGTCGAACCCTGAGAGGCGACAGCCTCAGTGTTTCAATCCCTAATAGGGATTTATTGTGATTGTGGCAAAAAAGAGGTAAGAGCTCGCTCAACCTAACAAATCCTCAAAGGTAACTTTGGTCGCTCTACCCAGCCTACAAAAATTTTATATTTAAGTGGAAATACTTAACTTTACTAAATATGTACGTAAAGGCACAAAATGATGACTAACTATCTATCGCACAGAAAATTGTGATATGATACACGAAATTTCGCTCGGTGTAAATTCTACAGTCAATAAACTGACTCGATATCAATTTTTTTTATGATTCATAAAAGTAAATTACCAGTATAACTGGAGGCCGTTGAAATGTATGGTTTAGTTAATCGTGCGATTCAAGACATGGTATGCGAGCGTTTTGATGAAGCTACTTGGGAAAAAATTAAGCAGAAAGCGCAAGTCCTAGACAAGCAATTTCTCATTTTAGAAGCTTATCCTGATGATTTGACTCATCGTCTAGTTAAATCTGCCAGTGAAGTGCTTGGCTTGTCGGGTGCAGAAATTATGCAGGCATTTGGCGAATACTGGGTGAAATTTACTGCTACAGCAGGTTATCAAGAAATACTAGATATGGCTGGAGATACATTACCCGAATTTCTAGAAAATCTAGATGATTTACATATTCGGATTGGGGTGCAATTCCCTAAGTTGCGACCACCATCTTTTGAATGTACAGAAGTTGCGCGAAATGTTATCGAGCTGCATTATCGCTCTACACGGGAAGGTTTCGCACCAATGGTAGTCGGGTTAGTTAAAGGTTTGGGCGATCGCTTCGAGACAGCAGTTGAGATCGCACACACTCAATCCCGTGAAGCAGGATTCGAGCATGACATATTTCGGATTGAGTACAGATCGGAAGAGATTGTAAATGATTCATGACTAAGCCGCTATATACACTGAATCCCCAGATGTTTTGCGATATATTTCCATTTCATATAGGATTTAATCAAAATCTGGAGATTGTCCAAGTTGGCGAGGTATTGCAACGGACTCATCAGATACCGTTATTAGGTGAACAGATAGATCGACATTTTCAAATTCATCAGCCAGCGATCGCATTTAACTTTTTGACGATTCAGCAAAAACTCAAATCCTTATTTATTCTGGAATCCCGACATAACTCTCTACGATTAAAGGGGCAAATGGTCGCTCTGAAAGAGGAGCGGGTGATCCTTTTTATCTGCTCTGTGTGGACTCCCGACTCAAGCCTACTCTCGAAATTAGCGGTTAAGTTGAAAGACTTTGCAATCCACGATTTGACTCCCGATTTTTTGTTTTTGCAACAAACTAGCCAAACAGCAATTCGGGAAGTTCAAAGCCTTACAGAAGAATTAACTAAGCAGAAAAACCAGCTTCAAGCATCACTAGAGGTTCAGAAAGAACTGACTTCTTTATCCCAAAGTCAAGCACAACATTTAAAGCAGGCATTGAGTGAACTCCAACAAACGCAATCACAGCTAATTCAAGCAGAGAAAATGTCTAGTTTAGGCCAGTTAGTTGCAGGAATTGCCCATGAAATTAATAATCCGGTCAACTTTATTCATGGTAACTTAAAATATCTGCAAGAGGATGTCCAAAACCTAATAAATTTATTACACCTTTATCAGAAATACTATCCGCAGCCACTATCGGAAATTGAAGAAGAAGCCGCCATAATAGATCTCATTTTTTTAGAACAGGATCTTCCTAAAATTCTTAATTCTATCAAAATTGGCAGTGAACGCATTCGCAAAATAGTTAATTCTCTCAGAAATTTCTCCCGCCACGATGAAGCGGAAATCAAACCTGTAGATATTCATTTTGGAATTGAGAGCACTTTGTTGATTTTGCAGCATCGACTGAAATCTAATGGTGAAGATCTAGAGATTCAAGTGATTAAACAATATGGTGAATTGCCTTTAGTCCAGTGCTACGCATCGGCAATTAATCAGGTATTTATGAATATTATCAGTAATGGCATAGATGCTTTGCGAGATGCACAAAAAAATTGTGCTGACTGGAACAAAGAACCCACCATTATTATTCGGACTTTAGTTAATGATTCTCAGAATTTGGTAGTGAGCATGGCTGACAATGGTATGGGTATGGAACAGTCGGTAATCAACAAGATATTTGAGCCATTTTTTACGACGAAGCCAGTGGGAAGTGGTACGGGTTTGGGATTGTCAATTAGTTATTCGATTGTGGTGGAAAAGCACGGGGGTAAGTTAAGCTGTATTTCTGCACCGGGAGAAGGAGCAGAATTTGCGATCGAGATTCCGCTCTAAATTCAAACCTGTAAGTTGAAACTCAAGCGGGCTGAAGCGGCTGAGTTTCTTAAGAAATTGCTTCCTATCCTAAGTTTTGATGAGCCGATCCCTTGACGCTTTTTTGGGCAAACAATGCAAAAAATATAGTTTGATCCGATCGCCCAAATGTATCACAGCGATATCTCAGTCACCGCAATATTACCCTCAAAACACACGTCAACATCAGTCCCTGCCGCCCGATCGCGCGATCCATACTCTCCCGCATAATAAAAGTATTCTCCCTCCACCCGGTAAACCACAGGCAGCGGCTGCGTCGAAGGCTGGCAAAACACTATTTCCGGTTCCGCACTTCCCGGCGCTAAATGCGGCAAATTCACATTCCAGAAACACCCAGACTTTGGTTCCCGGTTGAGCAAATCCCCCAACACCCGCGATGTCCAGCGAGTAGCGACATCCCAGTCTATTTCGAGCGGCCTTTTAATCCGGTGGGAAATTGCGATTCCCGGAATACCGTGCATGGCTGCTTCCCGCACAGCCGCAACCGTACCCGAAATGTACACGTCAACCCCCAAATTACCGCCCGCGTTAATACCAGAAAGCACCAAATCCGGCTTCGCACAAACGTGATGAAGAGCGATGCGGACACAATCGGCAGGTGTTCCCCCTACAGCATATTCCACGGACGATCGCCGATCGACATGAATTGGACTGTGAGCCGTCACTTGATGCCCGCAGCCGGACAATTGCCCCTGCGGAGCCACCATAATTGTTTTGCCTTCTACAGCCTGCAAAAGTGCTTGAATTCCCGGAGCATCGATGCCGTCGTCGTTGGTTAAAATTATCGTCATTATGTGTCGGTTTTATAGAACCGATTTGAGAGCGCAGATGCTGGCAACCTTCTGGTAGCTTTAGCTCAAATTGGTTGTTGGTTAGTGGCGATCGTCAGTATGAGCATTGCCACACATTTATATCATGGCATTAATTGAACAGTTGCCCCAAAAATGTGGCGCGCCACATTTTAGCCCAGTCGCACCTTGATATGACAGCTAAAGCGACTTGTTACGCGCCCCTGTGCAGCATTCATGACATCAGTATCGATGCAAACATTTAATCACATAATTTTTTCCTCGGCTCTCCCCGATGCTTGGTCTTAAAAGTAGCAGATGATATTAAGTATCTAAAAGCTGAACGTTGAAACCCTCGATCGTGCTAAATTATTAGCTTGCGTTATCACAATAAGTACGAGAGAGCCGATAATAAGTTAATGTCGATTCCAATTGGGCTTTGACGCAGGGGATGGGATAATAGATATGAAATCTTTATCAAAGATAGTATCTAAGTTACAGTCCTCATTTCCCATTCATAAATCAAATACTTATCTACACTGTTACCATTATTACATTTTAACTCAGGAGAGCCACATGAGCGAACCCACTAAAAGCAATACCAAAGCAGGGTGTCCGCCAGTTCCCCAGTCGATTATGACCGCCAGTCGGGAAGAACTGGACAACCAGCTAGAGATTTTTGAAGGCCACTTACCAGACGACGTACAGGGTCACATCTTTTTCATTGGGCCAGTGGGCACCGTTGAATCAGGCGGTCTCCCCTTTAAAGACGGAGACTCATTCTTGAATGGCGACGGCATGGTTTACCGACTTGATTTCGATCAAAAAGGTAAAGTAACTTTGAAGACAAAGATTACCAAGCCACTAGATTACCATTTTGACGAAGCAACTAAAGGCACTAAGTTGGGATTTCGCAATCATGGGATCTTAAGGTTTTCCTTACTTCTGGGCGCTCGCAACGAGTTAAATACAGCTTTTCTGCCCGTAAAATTCTCTCAAGACGAACCTGAGCGCCTGCTAGTAACTTATGACGCGGGTCGTCCTTATGAAATTGATACAGATACCCTTGAGGTGATTACTCCAGTTGGGTCAAATAAAGAGTGGCGTCCTGAAATTAATCTGCCCTATCTATTTCCACCCATTTTTAGTACCGCACATCCTGCCTTTGATACCTACACCCACGAAATGTTTGCAGTCAATTACGGCAGGTCATTAGAAAATTTTATTGACACCGTTCCTTCCCTTGAGGAAGTAGATAAACTTTTTCCAGAAGTCCGTCAATTTTGGGAACAATTTAAAGGTTTAGAAGATTTCGTCTATCTGATTCGTTGGGATGGCGTAAATCCTTTAGAGCGGTGGACACTTGTCAACCCCGATGGTTCACCCGTCAGCATTAAGCAAACCATCCATCAGATGGGAGTAACCAAAGATTATGTGGTGTTGATGGATACATCCTTTAGTACTGGACTCGCGCAGATACTCAACAATCCTTTTCCAGACCACAAGGAGCGAGAAAGAATTCTCAGACACTTGTTAGAAAGTGCGCCTTCACCCGACTCTATCCTTTATATTGTCAGTCGCAGTGAATTGACAAAGGGACAACACCCTGCGATGAATGAACCGGAAGTTAAAGTTGTCGTGCGAAAAGTGGTGATTCCTCTCGAAGCTTCTCACTTTCTGGTTAACTATGACAATCCTGACGACAAAATTACGCTCCACATCTCTCATATTTGTGCTTGGGATGTTGCTGAATGGCTCCGCACCTATGACCTTTCCCCCTATCCGCCCCACGATGCCGTGTCTTCTCCCTGGCCTGGGATGGAACTCAATATGATGGATATCAGCCGCCTGGGACGCTACGTAATTGATGGCAAAAGCCAGGAGGAAACACCCATTGAGTCAAAAGTTATTTCAGATCAAAAATACACCTGGGGCCCATCATTATACACCTATCTTGACAGACTACCTTCCGGCATGACTCCCGGACATCTGGATAATATTTACTGGAGTTCTTTTGGACTTTGGAAGGATTTGATGACGCAGTTTATGTGCTACTTATACCGGAACTATAAGTACCAGCAAGTGCCACACTCACAAGTTTTGAGCCTCGCTGAAAAGGGTATACCACCTTGTTTGTTCCGACTACAAACTTGCTCAATGGATATCGCCGATCAATACCAGTTTCCTCCGGGCTACATGGTGAGTTCGCCACAGTTTATGCCGCGCCGTGGAAACCAAGGGAGTTCAACAGATGGTTATATTGTATGTACCGTTTTCGCTCCAGAAAGAAATGAAATTTGGATTTTCAATGCTGAGGCTTTATCGCAAGGAGCAATCTGCAAACTTTACGATTCATCCGATTCACCCGTTAAGTTTGCCTTCACATTGCACACAGCTTGGTTACAAGAGATAGGTTCTCACTCAACTACATACAAAATCTCGTTGAAAGAAGATTATGAGGACTTAGCAAAGAACTTCCAATACCCTCCGGAGTTCGAGCAAGAGATTCAGGAGTTGTTTGCTAAAGAGTTGTACCCGCGTTTTGCAAGGGAGTAAAAATTTGCTCGCAGCTAGATTCATGGAGAATCGGGCTGCGAGCAATAATAGTTTATTAAAAGGTAAAGGTAAAAATTAATGATAGGTATTTCAGGTTACGAAATTAGAGAAAAGATTTACGACGGGGTTAGAACGGTTGTTTATCGAGGTATAAGAAATCGGGAGCAACAACCTGTTATTGTTAAAATCATAAAAGATGAATATCCTACCCTAGAACAAATCACCAATTTAAGGCAAGAGTTTATAATTACTCAAAATTTAGATTGTGAAGGGCTTGTCAAAACATACAGTTTAAACAATTATCAAAATAGTTATGCTCTAATCTTAGAAGATTTTGGCGGTCAATCACTTGCTAATTTTATAGCAGCTAATAAACTGTCAATAATCCAGTTTATTAGAGGCGCGATCGCTCTATCCGAAACTTTGATCTATCTCCATCAAGTACCGATCATTCACAAAGACATTAAGCCCTCAAATATCATTATCAATCCAGCGACCGGAAAAGTAAAACTGACTGACTTTAGTATTTCATCGCGCTTGGAATTGAAAAACCAAAGCATTAGCAATCCCAACTTGCTAGAAGGGACTCTCGCTTATATGTCACCCGAACAAACGGGGAGGATGAATCGAGCAATTGACTACCGCACCGACTTCTACTCTTTGGGAGTGACTTTCTATGAAATACTGACCAACCAGTTGCCATTTACTACCACCGATCCGATGGAGTTGGTTTACTGTCATATTGCCAAACAACCAGTCCCACCTAAAGAGGTAGCAGAAATTCCTCAAGCGGTTTCAGATATTGTCATGAAACTGTTAGCAAAAAATGCGGAAGACCGATATCAAAGTGCGGCGGGATTAAAATTTGACCTGGAAACTTGTTTGCAGCAATTGCAGACAACTGGCAAGATTGAAAATTTTCCCATCGGTCAACGCGATCGCGGCAACCAATTACTCATTCCCCAGAAGCTTTATGGTAGAGAAACCGAAGTCCAAATTCTTCTAGATGCCTTTGGACGAGTCAGCCTCGGTGCTACCGAAATGATGTTAGTTTCCGGTTATTCCGGGATTGGTAAAACTTCAATCGTCAATGAAGTTCATAAACCAATTGTAGCAGCTAGGGGATATTTTATTGCGGGTAAGTTTGACCAGTTTAAGCGCAATATTCCCTATGCGGCGTTAATCCAAGCATTTCAAGAATTAGTTCGTCAGCTATTAACTGAAAGTTACGAACAGATTGCTATTTGGAAAGAAAACTTATTAAAAGCGCTAGATAATAACAGTCAAGTTATTATTGATGTTATCCCGGAAGTCGAACTAATTATCGGTAAACAGCCTGAAGTTCCTCAACTGGGTTCATCGGAGTCACAAAACAGATTTAATCGGGTATTTCAACAATTTATTCGCGTTTTTTGTCAACCCGAACACCCGCTAGTCATATTCCTAGACGATTTACAGTGGGCAGATTCGGCATCTCTAAAGTTAATTCAACTCTTAGTCACTGACCCAGATAGCAAATATTTGTTAACGATTGGAGCTTATCGAGATAACGAAGTCAGTCCCGTTCATCCTTTAATTCAGACAATAGAAAAAATTCAAGAAACTGAAACGGTGGTGAATAATATCACCATTCAGGCGCTGGCTTTGGATAGCGTCAACCAATTAATCGCCGACACTCTGGATGCCAGCGTAAATTCAGACAAAATAAAAGTTTTTTCAGAGTTACTTTTTAATAAAACCCAAGGCAATCCGTTTTTCTTAACGCAGCTACTCAAAACCCTGTATTCGGAAAATCTGTTAGTTTATCAGGTAAATATAGACCGTTGGGAGTGGGATATTCAACAAATCCAAGCAATTGGTATCGCAGATTTCAATATCGTTGAACTGGTTGCTCGCAATATTCGCAAACTCCCTGAAACAACCCAGAAATCATTAAAATTAGCGGCTTGTATCGGCAACCAATTTAACTTAGAAGTTTTATCAATTGTCAATGAAGAATCAAACTTAGCGACGGCTGCTCATTTGTGGGAGGCAATGCAAGCGGGTTTGATTCTGCCGCTGTCTGAAAATTACAAAATTCCTATAGTCTTTGCCCAGGAAGAGTTGGCATCTATACGCGATATCAAAGTTGACTACAGATTTTTGCACGACCGCGTGCAACAAGCAGCCTATTCTTTGATTCCAGAGTCAGACAAAAAAGCCACTCACCTGAAAATTGGTCAACTGTTGCTGAATAATACAACAGAGCAAGAGCGAAAAGATAATATTTTTGCTCTGGTTAACCAACTGAATTTTGGCACAGATTTGCTAACTAATCAGTCAGAAAAAGATGAGTTGGCTGAATTAAACCTGATTGCTGGACAGAAAGCGAAGGCAGCTACTGCATATGAAGCCGCTGTTAATTATTTGAATGTAGGTATAGAACTCCTGAGTCAAGATAGCTGGGAAAGTAGATACGATCTGACATTTAATTTTTATCGGGAAGCGGCGGAAGCCGAATATCTCAATGCCAATTTAGAACGAGCGGAAATTTTGTGCGATCGCACTCTCCAAAAAGCCAAAACAATTCTCGAACAAGTCAACTTATACGAACTGAAAATTAGGCTTAACCTCGCTAAAAACCAGAACAATTCTGCGGTAGATACCGGACTGCAAGTTCTAGAAATGCTGGGAGTGGCCCTATCCCAATCACCCCCCCAAGAGTTAAATATCGAGGAGTTAGCGAACTTGCCAGAAATGAGCGATCGCTACAGGCTAGCGGCAATGCAAATTTTAATTCTTATATGGCCTCCTGCTTGTTTTGGATCGAGCGCAATGGCGCTACCGATTCTATATACTATGATTGAACTCTCGATTCAATACGGAAATTCGTTGGTTTCTATTTACGCTTATTCTATTTATGGTTCACTCATATCTTGGCTAATACCAGACATAGATTCTGGCTATAAACTGGGTCAAATATCTTTGCAGTTGTTGGATCGGTTAAATGGAAAAGAGTTTTTATCTAAAATATTCGTTAATATTTTTATCAGTAATCACCATCAAAAAGAGCCTCTGGCAACTACTATAGACCCCTTGCTTCAAGCAATTAATAACGGCTTAGAAGTCGGTGATATAGAATATGCTTGTCATGCTGCTGATTACTATTGCTCACATCTGCTTTTTAAGGGAGAGCATCTGGATTATGTGCAAGAGCAACAAAAAAATTATAGCGATTTAACAGCTAAGCTGTCCCAAGAACATCAGCTTTATCTCATCAAAATTATCGGTCAGTTAGTGGCAAATTTAATGGGTCGAGCAGACAATAAATTGCTATTAATTGGCGACCTGTTAAATGAAGAAGAGACAATCGCATATCTTCAAAGTATTAATAATACAATTGCCTTGTTTAGAGTGTTTTTTGCTAAAACCATGCTTTGCTATTTGTTCCAAGATTATGCAATGGCTATAGAGCATGGTATTACAGGAGTCAATTATTCAACAATGCTCCACAGTAACTTTAGCTTTTCAGAACATATTTTTTACTATTCTCTGGCTCTTTTAGCTCAGTATTTTCAGGAAACTGAGGAAAAGCAGCAACAATACCTGAAACAAGTAGAAGAAAATCAGCAAAAGATGAAATATTGGGCGTTCCATTGCCCAGCCAATTACCAGCATAAGTATGACTTAGTAGAAGCAGAAAAAGCCCGCGTATTGGGGCAATCTTTCTCAGCAATGGAATATTACGACCGGGCGATAGATGGAGCCAAGGAAAATGGATACGTCCAGCACGAAGCCCTCGCCAATGAACTAGCAGCAGAATTTTATTTAACTTTAGGTCGTCAGAAAGTAGCGCGTACCTACATGATAGACGCTTACTATGCTTATATTCGCTGGGGAGCCAAGGCAAAAGTTAAGGATTTAGAAGAGCGCCATGCTGAATTACTCGCACCTATCGTCGGTAGAAAAAATAGCCTGACGAGTGGAAGAGACGAAACGGTTGTTCAGACCAGAACCACTGTCACTTCTACCACTTCAGGTGCTGCAAACGAGCTGGATTTATCAACAATTATCAAAGCCTCCCAAGCTCTCTCAGGGGAAGTTCATTTAGATAAGTTAATCTCGAAGTTGATGCAAGTCTTGCTGGAAAACGCCGGAGCAGAAAAGTTTTATTTCATCATACCTGACCCAGCAGGTAAGTGGAAAATTGAAGCTCAATGTACGGGTGAACAATGTCAATTAATATCCAAGTCAGCGACTGAAAGTCAAGAGATTCCTCTCTCGCTGGTTAATTATGTAGAACGCACGCAAGAAACTCTTGCAATCGATGATGCAACCACTGAAACCAGGTTTGCCTCTGACCCGTATATTATTCAGCAGCGACCTAAATCTATCTTGTGTAGCCCCCTGATTAATCAAGGTAAGTTGGTGGGCATCTTATACCTAGAAAATAATTTAACAGCGGGGGCTTTTACGCGCGATCGCTTAGAAGTCCTCAACATCATTTCCGCCCAAGCTGCGATCTCCATCGAAAATGCCCGTCTCTATCAAACTTTAGAAGAAAAGGTGCAACAACGCACCGCCCAACTCGCCCAAGCAAACCAGGAAATTAGCAGCCTCAATAACAAACTTAAAGCCGAAAACATCCGCCTCAGTGCTGAGTTAGAAGTCACCAAACGACTGCAACAAATGATTTTGCCCAAACAATCAGAACTAAATAAAATTAAAGGATTAGAAATAGCTGGATATATGCAACCTGCCGATGAAGTTGGTGGCGACTACTACGACGTGCTAACCCAAAATGAGCAGGTAAAAATTAGCATCGGCGATGTTACGGGACATGGTTTAGAAAGTGGCGTATTAATGATTATGGCGCAAACCGCCGTCCGCACTCTCCAACAAATGAACGAAACCGATCCGGTGAAGTTTCTTGATGTGTTAAACCGCACCCTTTATGCCAATATCGAGCGCATCGACTCGTCTAAAAACATGACCTTGGCTTTGTTAGATTATCAAGATAGTAACTTTACCATCAGCGGTCAACATGAAGAAATAATTGTAGTCCGTACTGATGGTAACATCGAACGGATCGATACAACGGAGCTCGGCTTTCCTGTCGGATTAGAGGAAGATATTGCTGATTTTGTTTCCCAAGTTCAAGTGCATCTTAATCCAGGGGATGTAGTAGTGCTTTACACAGATGGAATTACCGAAGCTGTAAATATAAATAAAGTGTATTACGGCATAGAAAGATTGTGCCAAGTGACCAAAGAAAATCGCCACAAAACGGCTGAAGAAATTCGACAAGCAGTAATTGATAATCTGCTGCAACATATTGACAAACATAAAGTTTTTGACGACATTACGTTGGTAGTCATAAAACAGAAATAACGCAAGTTGGTAATTGGTAATTGGTAAATTGTTTGAGCGTCCGACAATCGAAACCGACTTCACGCCCAACAATTTTGGAAAGGGTGCGCGGACTCAGGAAGGTGCGATCGAAAGCTGAGCGCCACGTCTGTGCTAAATTGGGCGATCGGGCGAATTGGTATAATTAAAGGCAACATCAGCGCTTTCATGGGTCAAACGCTGCTTTTACCTGTGTGGAATGTCACGCCTTCTTCCAACGGTCGATCGACTTTAATGCGAATGTCGAGCAGCAATTCGGTTTATGTAGCATCATTAGCAATGTTTGCTCCTAAAAGTCAAGGAGGAGTAGAACAATATCCGACTTTAGAAGAGTGGGAAAATATTTTAAATACCAAAGGTTTAGCGGGGCCGAGAGATTTGGCACCAACTCCGCAAGACGAAAATCCGCTGCAAAAAATTTACGGCCGCGTGGCGGGAGTAGCTGAAGGTTCGGAGTGGAAAGCTAAAATTACTGATAATTCGAGAACCGATTATTTAACTATTCCCAAGCGCGGCGAGTCGTTTTCCTATGCTTTGATCACTACGGATACGGGTACTTTTGGAACTGGTCAAATTCAAAGCGCTAAAATGTTAGCTCGCTATCCCGATACTGCTTATTTTGCTCACGGTAATTACGGGATTCAATACAACTTAACTTTTCCACTTTACAACAAATCTCGTGAATGTCAATCTGTTACTATTAAAATGCAAAAACCGATTAAAGCAAATACAGAATCGGGGGGATTGATGTTTTACGATCCTCCCGAAAATCGGATATTTTTCCGAGGTACGGTGCGGGTGATATTTAATGACGATACGGGCAAGACTTTGACGCGCTACATTCACATCGTGCAGCGCAGGGGACAGCAGGGAGAACCTTTGGTGAATGTGAAGATGAAGCCGGGGGAACGCCGTTTGGTGCAGGTGGATTTCTTGTATCCGCCGGATGCGACGCCTCCGCAAGTCTTGACTGTGCGATCGAGTAATTAGTTATTGGTTGACGGTATATTTACACTGTGGGAAACGTGGCTGAATTTCTAAAAACAAAAAGTACGATCGCTACTCGACGGGCTCGCCCTTAACATATAAAGATTCGAGAAACTTAACGGCTTCATCAAGCACAGATTCCGGTAACTTCTCAACAATCGCGATCGCCCTTTGACGGATTTCTCGATCGACTGCTTTGGATTGCTGCGAGTCAGTGTTTGCTAAACTGCTACTTTCCAATCGCTTTTGCTTCGATAAAGCTGTTTCTGGAATGAAACCTTCCGTCCCCGATCGAATTTAACACCAGTTATTTAGAATTGATTAAAAAAAAATATAGTTCGATCGCCCAAATGTATCACAGCGATATCTCAGTCACCGCAATATTACCCTCAAAACACACGTCAACATCAGTCCCTGCCGCCCGATCGCGCGAGCCATATTCTCCGGCATAATAAAAGTATTCTCCCTCCACCCGGTAAACCACTGGCAGCGGCTGCGTCGAAGGCTGGCAAAACACAATTTCCGGTTCCGCACTTCCCGGCGCTAAATGCGGCAAATTCACATTCCAGAAACACCCCGACTTTGGTTCCCGGTTCAGCAAATGGGCCAACACCCGCGATGTCCACCGAGTAGCGACATCCCAATCTATTTCCAGTGGCCTTTTAATCCGGTGGGAAATTGCGATTCCCGGAATACCGTGCATGGCTGCTTCCCGCACAGCCGCAACCGTACCCGAAATATACACGTCAACGCCCAAATTGCCACCTGCGTTAATACCCGAAAGCACCAAATCCGGCTTCGCACAAAGGTGATGAAGAGCAATACGCACGCAATCGGCAGGTGTTCCCCCTACAGCATATTCCACGGACGATCGCCGATCGACATGAATCGGACTGTGAGCCGTCACCTGATGCCCGCAGCCGGACAATTGCCCCTGCGGAGCCACCATAATTGTTTTGCCTTCTACAGCCTGCAAAAGTGCCTGAATCCCCGGAGCGTCTATGCCGTCGTCGTTGGTTAAAATTATCATTGAAAATTTGTCTATTAGTAACGTTATTGTGTCACTGGCGGGCGAGTCGAGGCAATCTCAAATTGTAGGGTGTCGCGGGGATTCTGTCGATTTTAGATTTTAGATTTACTCCACAGATGAATCTTGGAGATTGAACAACAGCCTAAATTTTGGGTTCTCCACGCCGTACTTTAGTGGCTCAAACCCGCTATCTGCGCCCGGGAAGAGTTACTAATTCCATATTTACTTTCGCGTACATCAGGCGATCGACCAACACATTTCTCAATATTTGTATAATATATTACTTACTGTTAGTAAGATTACGTAGTCAGCGGTTGTGACAACCGATGATACCGAAAGTTGCAATAACGGATAGTTAGGCGTGGAATGCCTCAGCAGCAGTCATCCTAGCCTTGGCGATACAACCAAGTTTACGAAAGGTTTATTCTTAAACCTCGCAAAATATTGTTTTGGTAAAGGTATCAAAAATGTATAGACAAAGACCTTTACATGATAGATGATGTAAACAGAGACCAGAAGGAATCAATAAAGTCAATCCCCAAAGGATATAAAAAAGGTATTACTCTTATGAAAACCAACTTCGCCCAACCACTAACCGCCTGTATAGCTACTGCTGGTTTAGTTGTTGCTTCTTCCTTACTAACTGCAACGCAAGCCCAAGCATTCAGTTTATCCGTGGCTCCTGAGTACGGTACGACCAACGGCATTGGCACCGGCGCTACTGCAACATTGGACTTCAACGTTGTCCAAAGTGGAGCCGACTTACTTTTGAATTTGGGCATCACCAATACCACTGGCACTCAGGCTACAGCCGGTGGTGCAACAAACTCTTCTCTCGTTGGCGTGGCCTTTGACGTATTGACGGGCGTTACTGCATCGGTTAAATCGACCGCAGGCAGCAATTTTACAGCGTTTTGGAACAATGTTGATATTAGTGGCTTGCACAACGGTTTCGACTATGGCATTAGCATTCCGCGCAAAGAGTTTGAAGGTGGAAACGCTAATGAAGGCTTATATAAAAATCAGTCTACTTTGGTTAGCTTTTTGCTAACTGGCAGCAGTCTAAGTGCGGCTCAGGCAGAAAATGCTTTCTTGACGGGATTTCAGAATGGTACGCTCAAGGCAGGGGTTCGCTTCCAGCAGGTAGCTGGGTCTAATGTTGGTACCAGTGACAAAGTTATGGCGGGAGTTTCCGCTGATGCTGAGCCAGTGCCAGAACCAACCACTATTGCAGGTATGGTGATGGGGTTGGGAAGTTTAGTCGCAGCCCGCCGCAAGCAAGCAAAAAAAGCTCTTGCTTAAATTTTCTCAGGGGTGCAGGCCATCCATCGGTAGAAAAGCTTGTAGCATTTCGAGTGAATTCAGGTTAACTTCTAGTATCAACTCATAAGAGCCAGGGCAGCTATCCCGCCTCTGGCTCTTATTTTTGCTTTGGAATTACAAAATGTAGATTTTGTCAAGGTGAAAAACAAAAAATTTGCGATGCCCGAATTTCCCCAAAAATTGACGTAAAATTCCCCCATCCCCAGAAAATATCAACCAACTTGTGGTAAGGTTTTTTGTCGGTTGCTATGTGGCAATCTTCTGAAAGTTCAGTTAAACGCGCTCACAGCAATGTTTTTGCCAATTTTCCCCCTAGCTCAAACAATCCCCGCACCTCCCGCCCAACAACAACTGATCATCGACCCAGAAGCGCCCGCACCCGAAAACGAACTCGATTTGCCGCCACAGCCAAGCAGCAGCCCGCTGAAAACAGTGACAATGCCCCAGCAAGTGCGCGTTTTACCCGGACAACTCGACAACATCCCGGTTTTCAACAGCAACAGCCCCGAAGTTGTGCAAACCGAAGGCATTTTGCTCTCCACATTTGGGCCCGAAGGAAAACAAGTACCTTCTGCACACTTAAACTTTCCCTTCAAAGGCCGATTTGACATCTTTGCCCACCACATCGCCAAAGCTAAAAATCGCGCCGAAACTCGCACCTTATTTCAAGGAATAATTGTCCACAATCCCAACTCCGAACCTGTTACTTTAAATGTCTTGCAAGGAGCGACTTATTTAACTCGCCCGGATGCCTTGTTTGTCGATTTGCCGTCGTATTTAGAGAATCGATTTGGCACTGTGTTTGCGGGGCCTGGAAGCCGCATCACCAGCGATGTGCTGCGGGGATACAGACAAGCCATTTTGCCCGCTGCGATCGAGATTCCGGCGAATCAGAGCCGAATGCTGATGAATTTGCCGATACCTGTGGGGAATGTCACGCCTGCTTCCAACGGTCGATCGACTTTAATGCGAATGTCGAGCAGCAATTCGGTTTATGTAGCATCATTAGCAATGTTTGCTCCTCAAAGTCAAGGAGGAGTCGAACAATATCCGACTTTAGAAGAGTGGGACAATATTTTAAATACCAAAGGTTTAGCGGGGCCTAGAGATTTGGCACCAACTCCGCAAGACGAAAATCCGCTGCAAAAAATTTACGGCCGCGTGGCGGGAGTAGCTGAAGGTTCCCAGTGGAAAGCTAAAATTAGTGACAATTCGAGAACTGATTATTTAACTATTCCCAAGCGCGGCGAGTCATTTTCCTATGCTTTGAGCACTACTGATACGGGTACTTTTGGAACTGGTCAAGTTCAAAGTGCTAAAATGTTAGCTCGCTATCCCGATACTGCTTATTTTGCTCACGGTAATTACGGGATTCAATACAACTTAGCTTTTCCGCTTTACAACAAATCTCGCGAGTCTCAATCGGTGAGTATTAGAATACAAACACCGATTAAAACAAATACAAAATCGGGGGGATTGATGTTTTATGAGCCGCCGGAAAATCGGATATTTTTCCGAGGTACGGTGCGGGTGATATTTAATGACGATACGGGTAAGACTTTGACGCGCTACATTCACATTGTGCAGCGCAGGGGACAGCAGGGGGAACCTTTGGTGAATGTGAATATGAAGCCGGGGGAACGCCGTTTGGTGCAGGTGGATTTCTTGTATCCGCCGGATGCGACGCCGCCGCAAGTCTTGACTGTGCGATCGAGTAATTAGTTTGTAGTCAGTAGTCAAAGGTTTGTAGTGAGGACTTTAGTCCGCATCAAGAAAAACTAAAATGTAGTCCATTTGGCTTTTTTTACCTGCTCAGGCACTTGCCCATGTAGCACTCTCATCAGCTCTTCTATCACTCCCTGTGTTCGCCACTGCAAGTAAAGCCAATATACGGCCCTTGTAAGGGGGCCAATCCTTGGGTAGGTCTTACCAATTGCAGCCATTTTTTAGTTGATAGAAGATTCCATCTAAGATTTCTCTTTTTGTCCAGTTACATGGTTTTAGTTAGCTTCTTCCTGGGCAATATCTCATGTAGTATGGGTTCAATTATTTCCCATTCTGAATCCGTTAGACTGCTACAATAAGGCATGGCTGCTGCTGGATAATGCTTTTGCGGTCACGTATAACAGCGTAAAAGATGTCAAACGGGTTTTATA
Source organism: Microcoleus sp. AT3-A2 (assembly GCF_036705685.1). NCBI lineage: Bacteria > Bacillati > Cyanobacteriota > Cyanophyceae > Oscillatoriales > Microcoleaceae > Microcoleus > Microcoleus sp. AT3-A2. The sequence goes on along the minus strand of NZ_JAUBVF010000052.1, from coordinate 6,673 downwards.
GAGGCTCAAAACCTTTGCACCTTGGTTGTTCGTCTCTGGCTAAATTTGGGAATTCACCAATAAACCTACTATTTTTCAAGCTGTGTAGCCTCGTTTTTCCACTGCGTACACTTTTTCAGCAAGCCCTAAGTAGAAATCATTGACAAACGTCTTCAGATGAAACCCTTGCATGACAAGGCTTTCAGAGATAGCGTGAAAAGTAAGGACAACATCCGTTGCACCAAAAAGTCGCGCCACTCCGTTCTTAGATTGAACCCGATCGCCTTTGACCAGTTTGTTTGGTTTAAAATATAATAAAGTTTTTCCTGAATCATGAGAAAATAAATTTTACTGGCATATCTATAGGGGAACATCCATCATGGCAAGAAGTAGTAGCGGATTTTGGAGCGATTTCTGGAAGTTTTTAGTTCAGGGAAATGTCCTTGAACTGGCAGTTGCCGTCATCATTGGTGGAGCCTTTGGAAAAATCATTGATTCTTTAGTCAAAGATATTATTACTCCCATTCTTCTTAATCCTGCTTTAACGGCTGCGGGAGCTAAAGACCTGGAAAGTTGGGCACCAGGAGGTATAAAATGGGGTGTTTTCCTGGCATCTGTAATTAGTTTTGTGATTATCGCCTTTGTTATTTTTCTATTACTCCGAAGCGTAGAATCTGCAAAAAAAAGATTAATTCGTCGGCAAGCAGCAGAAGCAGAAGCAGAAGTTGCACTTGTTGATGCTGCTACTCTCAACCAGGAAAAGATGACAGAAGTTTTAGAACGCTTAGCAAAAGCATTGGAATCGCGTGGTATTTAGAGCCTACGTAAGTAACCAAACGAAATTAATTAGATAAAGACTCTTTACGTTGTAAGGATTTCAGGGGATATTTTGTGTGATTAATTTTGTACAACTACTTAATACTTGATTTTTAGGGGATGCAGGCAAAAGTTTAGGCTGTTATCTCCTTTTTTGCACACTCACACTAAAGATATTTCAAAAGCCTTCTTTGCGATTTCGTAACCGGCATCATGAATCCAAAGTTTGGTGGTGATAAACAGTATTTTTCATAATTTTTCTTTTACGTATTTCCGAATTGGGTGCTTTTTTAACGCTGAGAAATTACACGTTATTAACGTTCAATTTGGAGATGCTTTCTCTATTATCGAGGGTATGGCTGTAGGCATAGTTCAGGCCTATAGAACCCATTTGACATCTATTCCAGACTTATTACCACAACTAGGTTTGGGGCGAATCAGTAGAATCCTAAATTTAGGCTAGAATAGTTGCCCTGTAAGGATTTTACAAAAGATGTCAAATGGGTTATATAATAAAAATCCTTTTTGCAATACTGAGATGTTCCCGACTGAAGTCCTGACTACGAACCTCAGAGTAAGGTTTGTAGTCAGGACTTTAGTCCTAATTAAAGTGTCAAAGATTGAGGATTGGTCTCAATCAATTTCGCTAAATCTTGCAGGAAAGACGCCGCATCAGCACCGTAAATAATCCGGTGATCGCAAGTAATATTCACCTGCATTTGGCGCTTCACTCCCATCAAACCTTCCTCGTTTGCTACTACTTGCGGCCGCGAAGAGCCGATCGCCAAAATCGAGCCTTGATTCGGCGGCAAAATCGCGTCAAACTTATCTACTCCAAACATTCCCAAATTGGAAAGAGTAAAAGTTCCCGTGCTGTATTCATCGGGTTTTAACTGTTTGGTGCGGGCGCGATCGACTAAATCCTTCCAAGTCCGCGAAAGCGAATAAATATCGAGGCGATCGGCATTTTGCAACACCGGCGTAATCAAACCGCCTCCATCCATCGCCACCGCTACCGCCACATTAATATCAGCGCGGTATTGAATTCCCGACTCCACATAAGAAGCATTCAGCAGAGGATGTTTTTGTAAAGTTACTGCTACAGCCTTCGCCAGCATAGCCGTCATCGTGACGCCCTTCGACTTAATTTGTTTGTAGAGTTTGTCGAGATTATCAGTAGTAATTGTGTAACCGACGCGGAAAGACGGCACGCTCAAACTTGCTTCCATATTCCGCACCACCGCATTTTGCAGCGCATTCATCGGTACTCTTTGGCCCGAAAGTGCCACCGAGGGGACTGGTGCGGGGGCGGGTTTGGCTGCTGCGGGGGCGGGTGCTGCGGGTGCGGGTGCGGGTGCTGCGGGGACTGTTACCGGTTGCTGAACCGGAGCGGGTTGGGCTTTGCCGGCTGCTGCTTCCACATCCTCTGCGACAATGCGACCGTTGGGCCCGCTGCCTTTGATAGAATTCAAATCTACTTTAAACTCTTTGGCTAACTTGCGAGCGCGGGGAGAAACGACGCTGCGGCCGTTTTGGCGGCTGACATTTTGCTGCAAACCTGCTGACGATGTAGCTGCGCTCACAGGAGCGGGGCTGGGAGCGGGGGCTGCTGCTGCGCTTGGAGCGGCGGCTCCTTGCTGCTGAGCGACAGCGATTTCGGCTTCTGTTTCTGCTACTAGGGCGATTGCTGTGCCCACCGGAGCAACTTCGCCCGCAGGTACGATAATTATTGCTAAATAGCCTTCGTAGAAAGACTCCACGTCCATGTCGGCTTTGTCGGATTCAACGACTACCACCGTTTCGCCTTTTTCTACTTTGTCTCCGGCGGATTTGACCCAGGAAACAATTTTGCCCTCTGTCATTGTCGAACTCAGGGCTGGCATGAAAACTTCGCGAATCATCTGTAAAAAGTCCTTGTGTGTTGGTAATAGGTAATAGGTAATCGGTATTTGGCAATTGATAATTGGCGACCGGCCACCGGCAATACTTATTATTATGCCAGTCTCTCGAATTCTTGATGTGTGACTGTTGACTCAAAATCAATTGCCAATTAGCGATCGCCAATTACCACTTACCAATTTCTAAATATCACCTCGAATTTCTTCGACTATGCCGTCGCGGAGGAGAATTTCTACTTGCATTTTTTGAATCAAGTTTTCTCCCAGCCCGACAGTGAACGTGCCGTCAATTTGACCTTGACTCACTTCTTGCTCGAGGTCTAGCACCTGCACTTGCTGAAGCTGTTGCAGGTTTTGGTTTTTCTGTTCTAGCAGTTCGCTTTTTCTTTGATTCACCTGCACTTGAATGTTTTCTATTTGCTGCTGTACTTGCGGGCCTGGGGGCTGTAGATTTTGCTGTTTGATTTCTGAAATCATCCGCTGCCCTTGCATTTCTAACTGTTGTAGCTGAGAGTCTATTTGGTTGATTTGGGCTTGGAGTTGCTGTTGAGCTTCTTCTTTCCAGCGGGGAGTAACGATGACTTTAACGTTAATCGATCGCTTCAAGAGTAATTGTGGTTCCATAAAGTTGTTGCTTGTCAATTAGGAATTAGGCATTAGTCATTAGTTGGTAAACATGAACTAATGGCCCAGGACTGAGGACTCGGACTCGGGACTCGGGTATTGGGATAATTTTTTCTTTTCCATTCCCCAAGTCCTGCGAATATTTCAAAACATCCCGTCAATCATATCGCGGTAGTGTTGCGTCACAACCGGGCGCTTAATTTTCAGGGTCTGGGTCAACATTCCATTTTCGATCGAAAATGGCTCCTGAATCAACCGGAACGGGCCGATGCGATCGTCCGCGCGGTATCCAGGGCGATTTTGCACCTCTCGGTTCAATTCTTGGCGGAATAAATTTTGAATAGTCTTGCTATTCCAGTCAATTTCGTGTACAGGGGGATTCTGAGTTTCTGCCCATTTCTGCACAGATTCTGCATTGGGGACAATTAAGGCGCCGACGGATTTCTGGTCTTGACCTACTAGCATAATTTGGTCGATGTAGGGGCTGCGGACGCAGGCGTCTTCTATGGGCTGGGGTTCGATGTTTTCACCGTTGCTGAGGACGATCGTATCTTTGGCCCGCCCGGTCAAGATTAAGTCGTTTCCCGGTGTCAGCCAGCCCAAATCCCCGGTGTCGAACCAGCCTTCGGAGTCGATCGCCTTGGCAGTCGCTTGGGGATTGAGATAGTAGCCCTGCATAATTTGCGGCCCCCGCGCCAATACTAAGCCGCGCTGGCCTGTTGGCAGTTGCTGTCTGGTTTCTGGGTCTACTATTTTAATTTCCGTATGGGCGATCGGTTGTCCAGCGGAACCTTTAAGATTGTGCCAAGGGCGGCGGACTGTTAAAACCGGCGAAGTTTCGGTTAAACCGTATCCCACCAACAAGCCGATATTCGCTATTTCAAAGAAATTGTCTAAATGCGTTGCCAAAGAACCGCCACCGCTAATCGCCCATTTTAAGCGTCCCCCTGTAGCTTGCCTGACTTTTTGGTAAACCAGTTTTTCGGCGAGGGCGTGCACGGGCGACAACAGAATGCTTTTGGTCCGGGCGATTAGTTTTTCAGTAGCAGAAGCAGGTTTTAAATTGAGAGTTAATCCTTGGCAAATGCGGCGGTTCTCGATGTATTGCTGGCTGGCAGATAACAGGAAATCCACCAATTTTTGTTTGTTAGGCGGCTGTTCCCGAAATTGCTTTTGTACGGCCTCATAAATCGATTCCCAGATGCGCGGAACGCTGACCATGTAATGGGGTTTGTAAGTTTTAAAGTCTTGTTTGAAATAGCGAATATTGGTGTAAATTTGCGTGCATCCTTGGGAAAGCAAGAAGTATTCGACGCTGCGTTCGTAGGCGTGCCAACTAGGCAGAATGCTGAGGGCAGATTCGCCGGCTTCGGGCTGGAGAACTGTGCCCAAGGTGGTGAGTTGGTGCAGCAGGTTCCCGTGAGTCAGCATGACGCCTTTGGGTTTGCCGGTGGTGCCGCTGGTGTAGAGGAGGGTGGCGAGGGTTTGAGGCTTGTGGTTGGTGGGTTTGAGGGGGCGGTTTGCCCCTGTGGTCATGACTTGGGAAAATTTGACTGTGCTTAGGGTTTGGCTGGTTTCCGGTTCTTCGTCGGAGAGGAGGACGATGAGTTGGATGGGCAAATCCGGGAGGCGGTGTTGCAGTTTTTTGAGTAATGCCAGGTTTTCGACTACCAAGGCGGTGCTGCCGCTGTCTTGGATGATGTAAAGGAGTTCTTCGGGGTCGGCGGTGGCGCCTCGAACGGCGTTGGCGGCCCCGGCCATCATGATACCTTGGTCGGCTATCAGCCAGCGGGGACTGTTGTCTGCGAAGAGGGCGACGCGGGGAGGGACTGCTTCTTCGGGATTTGGTTCGATGCCGAGGGCTTGTAAGCCGGCGGCGAATTGCTGGATTTGCTGGTAGAGGTCGGTGTAGGTGAGTTTGATTTCTGGGTCGGTGTGGGGGTCGTGGAGGGCGACGGTTTGAGGAAAGCGCTGTTTGACGATCGCCCAAATTTCGGGTATCGATTGGATGGAACTGTAATCGATTAGCTTGCTGAGGTTCGCACGATCGCGATCAGTCATTTCAGATGATGTGTAAGATGGTGGGCGGTTCATAAGGTATCTTCCTGAGTTTTCGGAGATAAAATTATTGGCTATAAGTTGAATATGAGAGCTATTTTAGAACTTTATGGCAGTATCGTGACAGTTTGCCAACCTGCCATTGTCTATTTAGAAAATTAGAGAGGCAAGATGATAAAATTTATAGTTGCACAGCAACACATTAATTTATCAAGGTTGATCGTAGTTGCTTTTAGTGCGATCGGCCTAGCATCATGTGGAAATAAACTGTCTGTGAAGGCCGCAGAAGTGCGATCGGCAAACAAAACATTTGCTGATTGGTGCCGCCAAAAAGCCGATTTGAGTCCTGAAACTAAACATACTGTTGATGTGCTGTTGGAGAAAGCGGGGACTACTGATTGTGTTGAGGGCGATCGGAAACTTTCAAGTTTCACGACACTGTATCTCACCAACAATAAAATCAGCGAGACCAAACCGCTAGCATCCTTGACTAACCTGACAGAGCTCTACCTCGGCAATAATCAAATCAGCGACATCAAACCGCTAGTAGCATCTTTGACCAAACTGAATCGGCTCGTCCTGTACGAGAATAAAGTTAGCGACATCAAACCGCTAGCATCCTTGACTAACCTGACTGTGATCTACCTCGACAAGAATCAAATCAGGGACATCAAACCGCTAGCATCCTTGACTAACCTGACTGTGCTCTACCTCGGCAATAATCCAATCATCGACATCAAACCGCTAGCATCCTTGACTAAACTGACTTCGCTCAGCCTCGATAATAATCAAATCAGGGACATCAAACCGCTAGTATCCTTTACTAACCTGACTCGGCTCTACCTCGACAAGAATCAAATCAGCGACATCAAACCGCTAGCATCCTTGACTAACCTGACTGTGATCAGCCTCAATAATAATCAAATCATCGACATCGAACCACTAGCATCATTGACTAAACTGACTTCGCTCAGCCTCGACAACAGTCAAATCAGTGAGATCAAACCACTACAATCCTTGACTAACCTGACTTCGCTCAGCCTCGGCAATAATCAAATCAGCGATATCAAACCGCTAGCATCCTTGACTAACCTGACTGTGCTCAACCTCCTCAACAATCAAATCAGCGATATCAAACCGCTAGCATCCCTGACTAACCTTAACTCTCTCTACCTCGACAAGAATCAAATCAGCGATATCAAACCGCTAGCATCCCTGACTGGGAGCATGTCACTTTTGCGATGAGTATAAATACTCGTCAACTCCAGCATGACTTTTTTACGGATCATCAGTATAAT
>NZ_JAUBVF010000051.1:0-46780 GCF_036705685.1 Microcoleus sp. AT3-A2 | reverse complement strand
ACAATCCGAAAAACCGCACCAGTTACGGGGTTTAATTTGGCAGGTAAGTGGCTGGGTAAATATCGAAATATTACTACAGAAGAACCTTGGTATATTCTGACAAGCTTGGCAAATATACAAGCAGCAGTTGATGCTTATGCAAAAAGATTTGGAATTGAAGAAATGTTTAGAGACTTTAAGGGTGGAGGATATAACCTAGAAAGGACTAATCTCACGGGCGAGCGATTGAGTAAATTATTAATTCTGTTATCACTAGCATACTTGAAGAGTATAATCCAAGGGATAGAAATTAAGTCAAAGCAAGTTCAAGAATATCTAAGCAGAAAAACAGAAAGTCACAGAAAATATGCTAGACATAGCACTTTTTATATTGGACTTTGGGGTGAATCATGGGTCGATTTGATGTTTAGTAATTGGCAGGTTGTTGTTGAATTAATGTCTTTGTCTCCACATAAACTACCTAATTATCAACAAGGCATAAGAGCTATGAGGCTTATTCTATCAGCGTTATAGACGACTTGTCGCCCCGACAGGAACTTCTCTCATACTCTCTTCCGATCTCTTAATTCTCTTTCTCTGTGCCCTCTGCGCCCTCTGCGGTTCATCAAAACAAAATCTTGTTCACAAACGAAAGAGAATTGCCCTAGCTGCCGTTAAAAATAAAAAAACAAGACTTTTCCCTCCAAATGCTGAGGCAAAAGACGACTCAGGCTAATATTGATGTTAACCTGTCCCTACCCGAGATCAAACTGTCCCATGACACCCGATGCCTCCCCCGGAGCCGCTGCTGCCGCCCCTCAATCAACACCCGAAGTCAGCTTAGAGTTGCAAGTCCGACTCAAGACAGAAGATGGACAGCTACTGTTGCTACTCCCCCCCGAAACCAACAGCGAACCCGGAACAACCGCAGCCTCGACTTGGACTGAACTTTGGCAGCAGCTAAAAGTCAGACTGAATGCAGGAGAACGCTTTTGGCAGGCAAATGCCGAAGTACAATTGATGGCGAACGATCGACTTTTAGATATCCGCCAACTACAAGAAATCGCTGATGCCCTCTCCGAAGTGGAACTGCAACTCAAACGAGTCCACACCAACCGCCGCCAAACCGCCGTTGCCGCAGCTACAGCAGGCTATTGTGTAGAACAGCAGCCTCCGGTTTCTTCCCTGAATAAAGCCGCCGCTGAAAAACCGCAATCGCTGGCGGAACCTTTATATTTGCAGATGACAGTGCGATCGGGCGTAGAAATTCGTCATCCAGGCACCGTCGTACTTTTGGGAGACGTAAATCCCGGCGGCTCAGTCATCGCCGGAGGCGATATCCTAGTTTGGGGCCGTTTGCGGGGAGTGGTGCACGCCGGTGCTGGTGGCAACACCAAAAGCGTGATTATGACCTTGCAGATGGAACCGATGGTGATTAGGATTGCTAAGTATGTTGCCAGAGGTCCAGAAACCTCACCCGCTCAGTTTTTCCCGGAAGTCGCCTATGTGACGCCTCAAGGGATTCGGATCGGTAGAGCCTCTGATTTTGACAAATCGCAGTTAGTCGGGGGTAATGAGTAATCGGTAATTGGTAATGGGTAATTAGTAATACTTTTCTCTTTAAGCCGGCACTTGATAATTTTGACCTTGGCTAAATCAGTCATTAAAGGACGATTTAAAATTTAAGTGCAAATTTATAGAGAATTAGTAGAACAAGGAGAGTTGAGAGTGTTGAGCTAATTCACTGAATAACAGATGGCTGCCAAATTACCCAAGAATAATTGCTAATTATCAACCCAAAGTAAGACAAATTACAATTACCAATTACCAATTAGCAATTACCAATCACCAATCACCAAGTCCCAATAAATCTAAAATCGCTTATGGCTCGCATTATTGTTGTTACATCAGGCAAAGGCGGGGTAGGAAAAACCACCTCCACAGCCAATCTCGGCATGGCTTTAGCTAAGCGGGGGCGCAACGTTGCCGTAATAGATGCCGATTTCGGTCTCAGAAATTTAGACTTGCTGCTGGGCTTAGAAAATCGGATTGTTTACACGGCCCTAGAAGTTCTCGCTGGAGAGTGCCGATTAGAGCAAGCTTTGGTGAAAGATAAGCGACAGCCGCGCTTGGTGCTGTTGCCGGCTGCCCAAACTCGGATGAAAGATGCCATCAGCGCTGAGCAAATGAAGCAGCTTGTGGGGATGTTGGGAGCAAAATACGACTATATTTTGATCGACTCTCCTGCTGGAATTGAACAAGGTTTTCAAAATGCGATCGCCCCGGCCCAAGAAGGGATCATTGTCACCACTCCCGAAATCGCTGCTGTCCGCGATGCCGATCGAGTCATCGGGCTGCTGGAAGCCAACAACGTCAAGAAAATCAACCTGATCGTCAACCGGATTAGACCCGCAATGGTGCTGGCAAATGATATGATGTCGGTGCAAGACGTGCGGGAAATCCTCGCCATTTCGCTGTTAGGCGTCGTTCCCGACGACGAGCGCGTCATCGTTTCCACCAACCGAGGCGAACCATTAGTATTGTCGGAAACGGCCTCTTTAGCTGGAACTGCCTTCGACAATATTGCCCGCCGCTTAGAAGGCGAAAAAGTTGAATTTCTCGATCTAAATCCCCGTCCCGAAAACTTCTTTACTCGCCTCCGCAAGTTCTTAAATACTAAAATTATGTGATGTGCTTATTGGCGATCGATCTTTAACAGCAGCGACCGCATCACAAAAACTAGCCCAAATTTTCCCCCAGTTACACCAGTTCCCAAAAAGAATGAAAGTGTCGCCCAGCTCCAAACCAGACGGGAATCACTGATTCCCCAATCGAAAATCGAAAATCGAAAATCGAAAATGGTATGACCTTTTCTATGCCTAACCCTTGACAAAACAGCCCGACCCATGATACATACACTTCTCGAACGACTTTTCCCGCGCACCCCTGACAACAGCCGCGACGAGGTAAAACGGCGCCTCAAACTGGTTCTAGCCCACGATCGCTCAGAACTCAGCCCAGAAATGGTTGAGTCGATGCGCCGAGAAATTCTAGAGGTGGTGTCTCGTTACGTGGAAATCGATACCACCGGGTCTGAGTTCTCGCTGGAGAGCGACCAGCGGGCTACAGCACTAATTGCAAATCTCCCGATCCGGCGAGTCAGGCTGGAACATCCACCGGAGAATGTTCCTCAGAATTTGCCCCCGAATCGGCCCGAGAATCGACCCGAATATGTACCGGAGTATGTAGTAGAAATTCTCCCCGAAACTAGAGAGTGATAGGGATTGAGATTTTATTGTCAGGCAAAGAGTTCGATTCGAGCTGATCGGCATTTAAATTAAACTATAGCAACCGCTTTCGTCGGTTAGAAAATAGACTACAATTAGTGGCCAGTTTTGCAGAGCGATCACGCCGACTTTTGGGCACAAACTGTACATTTATACCTTTTTGATCAGGTCATTCCAGCGATCGAGTTAAATGGCATGAAGAAAATCGAAGTTGCTCAAGCGTTGGGAATCCGTCGCAACACCATCGACGCCACAAGTCGATGGTATTGCAACGCAGGAGACTTCCCAGCGGAGCGCCTTGTGGAAACGGCCTGGTAATGGTCACGGGCATCACAAAACAGAGCCAAGTTCCGAGAGTTCAAAATACACAAGCACAATAACCCAAGCTGAGATTACACAACTGTGGGAGGCAGGGCATGATTGCTTTGTACTCATACAAAAAAAATAATTAAGAGTTGTAACCCCTATTGACATCGGCACAGTTAGCTAATATTCTTATTATTTAAGATTTAAAATTCTCCAACTATTTCCAACAAAAACTTAATAAAGTTTTCCAGTCCGCGCCTCCCTCCATAACCACTTCTAATTCTAATAAAGAGGAAGATTGAATCATGGCAGTATCTCTGACAAAAGGACAACGGGTATCGCTTGAAAAAATTTCACCCGGTCTCTCAGAAGTATTCGTAGGACTGGGATGGGACGTTAAAGCTACAGACACGGGTTCTGACTTTGACCTAGACTCATCATTGTTCCTATTAGGTGCTAACGAAAAATTAATTTCTGACAACCACTTCATTTTTTATAACAATCTCACAAGTCCAGATCCCGACAAATCAGTGCAGCACCTGGGAGATAATCTCACGGGGGCGGGCGAGGGGGATGATGAAGTTATCAAAATCAACCTCAAAAAAGTGCCTAATGATGTCCAAAAAATTCTTGTAACTGTAACCATCCATGAAGCACAGCAACGCCGTCAAAATTTTGGTCAGGTGCAAAATGCCTTCGTGCGGCTCGTTAATGCCCAAACACAACAGGAAGCTGTTCGCTATGACCTTGTAGAAGATTATTCCATAGAGACCGCACTGATCATGGCTGAACTTTACCGGAAAGACGGTGAGTGGCGTCTCAATGCAGTGGGAGCAGGCTATCAAGGTGGTTTGCAAGCATTACTCGATCGCTATAGCTAAAAGGTAAAACACATGGGAATTAACCTACAAAAAGGACAGCGCATCTCGCTTTCCAAAGAAGCGCCAGGGCTAACAAAACTTATCTGCGGATTAGGCTGGGATGTGGCGAAACGCTCCGGTGGAGGTTTGTTTGGGGCTTTTAGCAGTGCTCCAGATTATGACTTGGATGCCTCAGTGATTTGTTTAGATCGAAATGACAAAGTGAATGATATGACCAATATCGTTTATTTTGGCAATCTCTCCCACCGTTCAGGAGCTATTACGCATCTAGGTGATAATCTGACTGGAGCGGGAGAGGGAGATGACGAGCAAATTCTCGTCGATTTATCTCGAATTCCCGCGCAAATTGTCAAACTGGTTTTTACAGTTAACATTTACGATTGCATTGCACGCAAGCAAGACTTCGGACAAGTTCAAAATGCGTTTGTGCGTTTGGTTAATACGTCTAATAATCAAGAGCTCGCAAAATATAACCTATCAGGTTCTGAATACAAAGGCATGACGGGGATGCTGATGGCAGAAATTTACAAGCATAATAATGAGTGGAAAATGGCAGCCATCGGTAACGGTGTTAAGGTTAATGGGTTACAGGAACTTGTGAAAACCTATGCTTAACAACTCCTTCGGTACATAGATGCTCCTTACTTCCTGGAATCAGAAGTGGACAACAACGATCGAAACCTTTTTTTGTTGACAATAGCTAATCAGCCGAATTTACATTGAAGGAAAACCAATAGAATGGGAATCCAATTAACCAAAGGTGAAAGGTTAAATCTTTCTAAAGCTGCTCCCGATTTAAAACACGTGGCGATTGGCTTAGGTTGGGATGTGAGTCAGGTTGGCCCAAGCTATGATATTGATGCTTCTGTGTTTATGTTAGGTGCTGCCGGCAAAATAATTCATGAAAAATACTTTGTATTCTATAATAATCTGAAATCACTGGATGGCTCTTTAAGACATTCAGGAGATAACAGAACTGGGCAAGGCGAAGATGATGATGAGACGATCTACGTAGATTTGACAAAAGTCAAGATTGCTATTGAGCAAATAGTTTTTGTTGTCACTATTCACGAAGGGCTGGAAAAAAATCAAAATTTCAGCCAAGTTAAAAATGCGTTTATCAGGCTTTACAACCAGGAAACAGGAGTCGAGTTAGCTCGGTACGATTTAAAAGAAGCTTTTTCTCAAGAGACAGCGTTGGAGTTTGGCAGATTGTATAGAAAAGATTTGGCATGGAGATTTCAAGCAGTAGGAGAAGGCTATAATGCCGGCTTGCAAAGTTTTGTAGATCGGTATTTTGTTGATATTAAACAGGAAGAGAAGAAAGTAGACAAGCCTGTCTTAACTCCTGAACCTGAAAAAGAAACCAAACAGCAACCTATTGATATTACAAAAAAAGCAGATATAATCCTTTTAAAAGCAAAAGTAGATATTTGTCTTAAAAAGAAAGGGATTGAGGGTATCCTAGCAAGAGTCGCTTTGGTTTTGGATATTTCTGTATCTATGAGCCATCAATATAGTTCTGGTGCAGTGCAAGCGTTCCTTGAAAGAATAGTTCCAGTAGCTAGCAGACTAGATGATGATGCCACTTTAGATGTTTGGTTTTTTGGCTCAACATTCAAAAGAACAAGATCGGTGACGGAGACAAATGTTGATGGCTATATCACAAAAGAAGCCGGCGCAATGAAGAGAGCTTTACTTGTTTTTAAAATGCCTTCTCTGATGCTGGAATTAGGCGGGGGAAACAATGAAAGTTTGGTAATACAAGATGTCATAAAGAAGTATACTCAGGAAAAGGCTAGTAAACTGCCTACATTATTGTTTTCCTCAGTGATGGAGGCGTTACTAATGAGCCAGAAATTAAAAAATCTATAGTTGAAGGTGCAAAATATCCGATTTTTTGGCAATTTGTGGGATTGGCTGGTTTTAACTATGGAATTCTGGAAAGACTAGATAGTATGGGTGGCCGGCTGGTTGATAACGCTAACTTTTTTCATTTAGACGATTTGGGAAAAATCACTGATGAACAATTGTATGAAAGACTGCTGAATGAATTTCCCGCTTGGATTAAGCAGGCCAGATTGAAAGGAATATTAAAATAGGGAAATCGGAGCATTTTGTTGGAGACTGTGGCAACTATCAACTCAACCCATAGCCTTAGCTAAAATTAGCTCAAATTAACAAGAATACTACGATAAAAAATTCCTACAATCAGTCAATGTCTCTGTACGATCGCCTAGACCTAACCAAACACAATCGCAAGCTAAAACTCCCCCTTTCTCAACGGCTAAACCTGACTAAACCCCCCAAACTCCGCTGTCAGATCTGTCGTTCCCGTATCCAGCCTCAGTGGGAGTTTTGCCCTTCCTGTGGAAGAGTTCTAATTGATAATGATAGCGATTTTCGGCGTTGCATTTGGGTAGATGTATCAGGAATGGATGTCGCACCCGAAAATAAAGAAGCGATATTTTCCTTACTGATGGACGCTTTCTCCAAACTCTACGGCGCATTTAGAAGCATCAAGGTATTTTTGACCTCCGATCCCCCCGATCGCAAAGAGTGGGGCGAAGATTTTACTCATGTTTATATATTCGTGGATAGCCAGCCGGTTGACTATCTCGGCGTGGCTAGCTTCAAATCGGGAATGGTTACAGATCGGGCGACTATTCGGATTGACCAAGTATTCTATGCTTCTTGCAATGCCAGCCTTAGTCTCAATCAACTATCTAACTTAATTGCAAATACCATTGCCCATGAAATAGGACATACACTCGGACTCGATCATTCTGCACTTCCGACCGATGTCATGCACAATGGACTCGTTCATACTGTTCATAGCTTAATGCCTCCCTCATTTCACGCAGAGCAAATAAACTCAATGAACAATGCTATTCGCAGATATAAAGCCTTGAATAATTGATTGGCTAGAACCCTAAAATAGCTGAATTTAGAGATCGAATTCCCCAGGATTAATGCCTACAGCATGGCAAGCTTCTTTGACAACCTTCTTTTCATCTTTGTCAAAATTACCATCTGCACCACCGATAATAATGCCAATTTGGATGACTGCACGACCTTGATCTAGTTTTTTATTAAGTTTCCCTATCGCTTGGATAGCCTCAATTTTACCAAAATCGAAGTCCTGTGAGAGCTTCTCACAATAAAAATCAAATTTTTGCTTTAACTCCGACGCCGGAAAAATTTGGAGTGTTTTATTGGAAATTATTAGAGCCGCCGTTTTTTGTCTTTCCTCGGTATTGATAGTGCCATCAGCAGCCGCAATCAATGCACATATTGCCATGGAGGCATCAGCAAAATCATTGTTTTTAAACTTGGAAATATTGGTTTGCAGAGAATCATTGATTTGTGATACGTTCTGCTTTAATTTCTCCCAGAAAGTCATTTTTTCTCCTGTTTGGTGAATGAGATATGATGTTTATGACCGGAGTCATAGTAATCTAAGCTGCTTTTAACTTGCCAAGCAATTGCCAGACCCTGTAAGACCCTTAGGTTGATGAATTACACTCCTGTAGTGTATCATGGTTCTTGAGTTTTTAGATTAATCAAGTCAATCTTCATAACTAATCGCTCTTTCACAGGTTTGTTCGTGGTCTATCTTACTTAATAATTAAGCGCTCTTTCCAGAGTATCTTGTAACTGAAGTTCTAACGGTCGGTCGGAGCGAATTTCAAAACCCGGTAACTCATATTTGACTAACATTTTTTCGCCTGTTTTCGCAGTTGCAAACGGCCAGAGTACCCAGCGGCTGCCTAGGGAAAGAGTGCTTAAACTTGCAGAGTTTTGAGTCAACCAAATTATCGGCAGTTTCGGCCGATTATCGATCGCATCTTCCCCAGCATTAACCGCCGCTAAAGTTTCCAAAACTACCCGGTTTCCCGATACGATTCCAGTCCCGGCAGTCCAAAGTTTGACGTTTAACAGGCGCTTGCTAGCATAGAAGTAAAGAGACGCAGCTACTGTTACGGCTCGTTCAAATTCTTCTGGCTGCCACGCGGCAGCGCTGTCGAGAGCAATAATAATTTCTTGACCGCCGGCTGCAACTTCTAACTCTCTTACCCGCAGTTCTCCGTAGCGGGCGCTGGTGCGCCAGTGAATCAGGCGGGTGGGGTCTCCGTGGCGGTAAGGTCTCAGGTTGCGGGTGAGGCCTTCGGTAGCAGTTTGCGATCGACTACGATTGTAAAATTGCGGGCTGTCTTCTTGACCGATGCGATCGATCAAAGGACAAGTGCTCAACGGCAAAACTTGTGGATACACAACCGCCACCGCTTTGACTGGGCGGCTGCGTCGGCACCAAAACAACCCTAAAGGTGCCGCCGTCCTCAAGTTTACCTCTTGCCACCGATAGACCCCCCGCTGCCGAACTTCTAAATAGTATGTCTCCCTGTATATACTGTTAGGCTCTATGACTTCGATCGGGCGGACGACGGGTTCTCCCAATACAAACGGCAAGATGTCTACCAGTTGCAACAGAGTCTTAGGTTGGCGGGCGCTATTTTCGATTTCTAGTTCGACGGTGATTTGATCGCCCGCACTCACCGGTTCGATGGGGCGGCGACGGACTTCCAAGGAACGGAGCGATTTTCCAGGCAAAACAGCCGCTACTGCCAACAGTGCCAAACCCCCACCGCTGAGCACGTACAGCCACCCAGACATTGTATTAGTCGCCGACCCAAAAAAGAAAACCGTCATTCCCGACAGCAGCCAACCCGCGTAGGCAGGGGTAACAGCGCGATTTTCGAGCCAGTCGGCGATTTTGTGACCGATGTTCATAGGAGTTGAAATTGTTAATTACTCGATCGCCCCATCAAGCCTAATTGTAAAATATTCTCAGCATTTAACACCGAATTAGCTGCGAGCGATTAGATTAGAAATCGGGCATTTTTTCGCAATAAATCTACATTGACCCCGCCCAAAAACGGACACAAGCCCCCGACACTCAGTCAGGGTCGAGCCCCAAATTTTAGACTCTAGTTCCTGCTCCCAGATTAATCTGTGGAGTAAATCTAAAATCTAAAATCTAAAATCTAAAATAGACTGACTGGAGACAAAACAATGAACCCATTAAACAATCCTACACCTCTTCGACCAGAGGCTCAAGCCCGCCGAACACCGCCCCCGCCCCCGCCCTTGGCTGCAACACCCGCGCCTCCTCCACCCGCGCCGAGTGCGCCCCCCCCTGCCCAGCAGCAGCAGCGACCTGTTGAGACACCCGTCAGTACGATCGAACAAATGGTCAGAGATGCCCATAGTGCCTCGGCTTCCGACATTCACATTCGAGTAGGCCAAGTACCTCGATTTCGGATTCGGGGCGTGATGCAAGTAGCAACTAACCACCCCAAAGTAACGCCAGAAATTTTTGAACAGTACCTAGCCGAAATTCTCACCCCCGAACAGCGAAAACAGTTTGCAACTACCAAGGAATTAGATTCAGCAATTTTTTACCCTGGCTTCGTGCGGTGTCGGCTAAACTGTTTTGATTCCCTCAGTGGCGGTGCGATGGTATTGCGGTTGATTAGTTTGGAAATACCTACTATCGATTCCTTGAGGTTGCCAGAAGTTTTCAAAAGTATCATTTTGCGCTCGCAGGGATTAATATTGGTTACGGGGCCTACCGG
Organism: Microcoleus sp. AT3-A2; assembly: GCF_036705685.1. Taxonomy (NCBI): domain Bacteria; kingdom Bacillati; phylum Cyanobacteriota; class Cyanophyceae; order Oscillatoriales; family Microcoleaceae; genus Microcoleus; species Microcoleus sp. AT3-A2. The sequence goes on along the minus strand of NZ_JAUBVF010000051.1, from coordinate 36,691 downwards.
TTCGGGGAAATCGACAACCGTAGCTGCGATGATCGACCACCTCAACCAGATGGAGCAAAAGCACGTAGTTACAATTGAAGACCCGATCGAATTCATTCACCCTTCTAAAAAATGCTTGGTCAGCCAGCGGGAAGTCGGCTTGCACACCCACGAGTTTCAACAGGCTTTGCGGGCTGTTTTGCGGGAAGATCCAGATGTAATTCTGATCGGGGAAATGCGCGATCGCGTTACCATCAATACAGCGTTGCAAGCAGCTCAAACTGGTCACTTAGTATTGGGAACTCTCCACACTCGCAGCGCCATTAACGCTCTTAATCGGTTGTTGAACCTCTACCCGCCCGAGGAACAACAGGCGATGCGGATTCAAATTTGCGATTCTTTAGTAGCGGTAATTGCTCAACTTTTGCTACCAACAGTTGACAACCGTCGGGTAGCAGTTCACGATATTTTGGTGAATACACCTGCCATGCACGATTACTTGATGAAAGGTGCTGATGATGAAGCTTTCCGATTAATGGAGCATGATACCTACGAAGGAATGCAGATTATCAACCAGGGTCTTTACAAACTCGTGCTTGAAGGCAGAGTCACGATCGAAGAAGCGGCCAAAACTTCTCCCGAACCCAGCGATTTAGACCGTCGCTTGCGAACAGGAGGCTACGATGTTGGGGATGCTCGTGGCTTTGAAGGCAGCAAAAAAGAACGCATTGTTCGCGCCTAGTAGCAGCACACATACAGGGGTAGGCACTGCAGGACTACCCCACCCATCAAGTAACAAAATTTTCAGCAGAGGGAAATATTTGATTCGAGCTTTTGTGCGTATCTTTACTTAAAATTTAACTTTATTTAGTAACAAAAAGTACATTTTACTTAAAAAGTACAATGCTATAATCAATGTCGAGTGTATTGTTAAGTTTTTTTAAACGTAGACCCTACTTTACATAAACTTTAAAATTGCGTGAAAACTCGCAGGTGATTGCAAAGAAATAGTAAAGATATGTTCCGAGTATTGCCAACACTCAGCAATTTAAGTATATAGTTGTAGTGACCAATTTTGGACAGAGAACATTCCGACTTTGCTTATATTTGCCGATCGCAAAAGTAAGCAGGTTACACAAGCGCTTAATAAAACTACAAGCAGAGCCGATGGCGTGTTTTTAGAATTAAGTAGCTTTCCCTAGAAAAAATCCTAAAACCAAGCAGACTTTTAAAGATTCTGTCCCTCGAAAATTTGTTTAACAACTCGCTTATCAGCAACTGTATTTCTAGAATTTAAAGGAGCAAAAAAAGTGAAGAGTGCATTTAACCAAAGAGAAGTGTTTGAAGGTGCCAGCAAAGCGGAAATAATCGAGCGCATCCAGCAGCTAGTTCCGCCCGGTTCCCCAGAACCCCAAGATCCTGAAATCCTCGCGACCTTACAAACTCTGACCGCACAGCTAATCGCAGCCTATCAAGCCGATGGACAATTAGAAAGCGAACCTTTTAGCGACGTGCGCGGTCGCACTATTCACCTATACGCATCCGCAGTCAGCAGCCAAATCAAAGGAAAAACCATCCTCATCACCGGTGGAGAAGGATGTGTCGGTCGTTTCTTAATCGCAAAACTCATCGAGTTAGGCGCAACTAAAATCATTTCCGCAGACAACGCCCGATGTCAAAACCCCGAAGAAAATCTCCCGCTTTTTAACCGAGAAGGTGCTGTAACTTTCTATGCCGCCGACATTCGCAACTTGGAGGCGCTCAAACACATATTTGAGGTAGAAAAACCAGCAATTGTTTTTCACCTAGCAGCCCAACGCCAACCCGGACTAGCTGAAATCAAAATCCGAGAAACAGTTACAACCAGCCTGTTAGGATGTAAACACATCATCCAACTCTGCGAAGAATACGGCGTAGAACACTGCATCTTCTCTTCTACAGGCAAAACATCTCGATATTTTACAACCGAAGTTTACGCCGCCTCGAAGAAGTTTGCCGAATGGCAATTTGCCAAAGCAGCTCAAGAAGGAGATGTGACTTACGGGATGGTTCGCTTTACTCATATGTTGGAAAATAGCTTGTTCTGCGAGCAAATGTCCAAAAAAGTAGAGCAAGGTAAAACTGTCAACGTTCACGCTCCTCACCGCTACGTAACGGCTCAAAATCTTTTTGAAGCCGTACATTTATTGCTGAATTCTCTGGTTGTGTCCGTTCCCGGAAAACTGAAATTTGTTGCGGTAAGTAATCTCGGGTGGCCGACAGAAACCTTGGAAGTAGCTCTTTATAAAATTCTTGAATCCGGCAAAAATCTGCCGATTTATTTTCAAGGACTTTTGCCGGGATACGAAGAACCGTTTTTCCTTGGACAGTTTGACTGGAAAAAGCCTACCGACATTCACCTCTTAATTAATGTTTTGGAAGATCCTTTTAGAAGCATTAACGATACTGGCGACATGGTGAGTGTAGAATTAGCTCCTTTTTCTTTGCGCGTGTTAGATAAACAAGTGTCGAAGCTCGAAAGCCTAATCATCGATCCAGATTTCCCCGAAGTGCAAATCAAGCACGCTCTTGTCGCAGCGGAAAAAGAAGTGATTGCTTCCTCTTTTGCGTGGAGTGCCCCTGAAGACTTGTTGAAGATTTTGCAATGGGGAATCAATCCGAAGAAATTGCAAGGTTACGGAACGGAAATCGCTGACTATAGCGAGATTATCGAACTCCTCCTGCAAGGAATCTGCGGGCGACTTAACCAAGAAGTCTTGCACAGTGCTGGAGTTACGACAGATGAGTTTGATGACTTAGTTGAGAGTCTTTCTACCCTGGATTTGATTCAAGCAGAAGTGGGATATTTGCGATCGGTGTCGAGATATCTCAGAGAATTTGCACCCCCCGCACAGTTCACCACAAAAAAATCTGAATCTGTTGCTATCCGCGATGCTGCATAGCTTGAACATAGTTTTGAGTTTGGAGATTGCTTGATGACTGCCCACCCACAGGAGATGAATGAGTTATATCGATTCCGGTTGCACGAGCGAAATGCTTTTTAACAGTTGACTCGGGGTCGAAAAACTGAATGCTTGAGTGTTAACTGTTGATTCGATTTTATTATTCCGATGAAACTGGATTTGATGTTAAACATCGCCTAAGTGTTTAGTGGATTAAAAACAGAACATCCCGAAACCTGGTTTCTTTTAGAAACCAGGTTTCTCCCGTGTGGGCTTGTTTTAAATTTAATTAAATTGATTGACTTAACCTTGTCAGAATCCACATGATATAATATTATTTCTGATTGAACAACCGCAATCAAATTAATTGGTAGTGAGGACGCTCGTCCTAGTAGTTTTAGGAGGACTTAAGTCCTCACAACAAAGGTGATAACGGTGATTTTTTGCAGGCATGATAGGATGATACTTTAGATAGAGTGGCGCAGGGACTTAACAAAGGGGCATTTAAATTAAATAAGATCAATGAACGCCACGAATTAAATTAAATTAAGGTACTAGAATTGTGGAAATTAATCAGCTACTGTTCCTATTGATTGATGTTGCGCTATGGGCGATCGCCCTGATCCTTCTAATTCCCGTTGCAGTTCTATTTCTAGAATGCAGTGCAGCTTTATTGTCCGGCCAGGGCGAGACAGCGGAAACTAAAGCGCCCCGCCCCAAAGTAGCAGTTTTAATTCCCGCTTACAACGAAGCAGCAGGAATTGCCGCCACCATCTCCACCATCTTGCCACAGCTAACACCTCAAGACCGCTTGTTAGTGATTGCTGACAACTGCACGGACGCCACGGCAGAAATCGCCCGTAACTGCGGTGCAAGTGCGATCGAACGCCAAGACACACAACGCAAGGGCAAAGGATACGCACTGGATTTTGGCTTGCAGTCGATCGAATCAGACCCCCCAGAAGTAGTCATCATGGTTGATGCAGACTGCATCTGTCAGCCAGACTCTATAGAAAAATTAGCCCGGGTTGCAGTTGCTGAACAAAGACCAGTGCAAGCAACATATCTCATGGAACAGCCACCAAATCCTACTCCTAAAGATTCCATTTCTGCTTTAGCATTTCTTGTGAAAAACTTAGTCCGTCCCAGCGGATTAAAACAGTTAGGATTCCCATCATTACTAACAGGTACTGGCATGGCTTTTCCCTGGTCGATAATTCGATCGGTTTCCCTAGCTAGCAGCAATATTGTTGAAGATATGCAGATGAGTTTGGATTTGGCGATCGCCGGACACCCAACAGTATTCTGCCCCGAAGCCAACGTTACCGGGTGTTTGCCACAGCAGCAGCAAGCAGCTAAAAGTCAAAGAACCAGGTGGGAACACGGTCACATACAGACATTGTTAACTCAAACTCCCCGGCTGACAGCAGCTTCAGTCGAGCAAAAACGTTTTGACTTATTGGCGATCGCCCTCGACTTATCCGTCCCACCCCTATCACTGTTAGTAGCTATCTGGCTAGCTGCTTTTGCCACCTCTTTACTAGCAGCAATTTTGGGAACATCTCCAATTCCCGCCGTCTTGTTAGCAGTACAAGGATTGCTGATTTTAGTTTCAATTGTCGGCGCTTGGGCCAAATTCGGGAGGTCCGATATTTCCGGTTCCACTTTGTTATCTGTACCTTTTTACATCCTGTGGAAAATACCTTTGTATCTGGGTTTTCTCCTGAAGCGCCAAACCAAATGGGTGCGGACAGAACGCGATGTTTAATATTTAGATTGATAATTGGGAACCGCAGATATCAGCAGATAAACACAGATGAACGCAGATACAATTCTATCTGCGTTCATCGGCGTTCATCTGCGGTTAAAAAAATCTTATAAAAACTAAAAAAAACTTCACTGCTTCACGGGAATTTCAATCACAAACTCAGCCCCTTCACCGGGCGCGGAAAAGCACATTAACTTCCCGCCGTGTTTCTCTACTACAATCTGATAACTGATACTCAACCCTAAACCGGTACCTTGGCCCACAGATTTTGTAGTAAAGAAAGGGTCAAATATTCGCGATCGTACTTCCTCCGTCATCCCCCGACCATTATCAGCAATGTAAATTCTCACCCAGTTTTTGTCGCATACCTCAGTCCGAATCTCAATCTTTCGCTCAAAGATTGGAGATAAAGGATTTTCTAGTTTGGCAGTTGTCTCCGGCCGCCCAACTCCTAACTCCATTGCATCAATTGCATTGCTCAAAATATTCATAAACACCTGATTTAACCCAGAAGCATAACAATTTACCTCCGGCAGTTGACCGTACTCTTTAACTACCTCAATGCCATGTCCGACTGCATCCTTTTTCAACCTGTGCTGCAAAATTAGCAGAGTCGAATCAATCCCGGAGTGAACATCCACTGGTTTCATCTCGGCTTCATCCAGGCGTGAGAAATTCCGCAGGGACAGCACAATATTGCGAACGCGATCGACCCCAACCTGCATTGATTTTAGAATTTTGGGCAAATCTTCTTGAATAAAAGCGAGGTCAATATCTTCTGTTTTAGCAACAATCTCAGGATTAGCATTCGGGTAAGACTCCTGGTAAAGATCAATCAATCCCAGCAAATCCGAGCTATAATCGTTAGCATGGAGAACATTGCCATAAATGAAATTAATCGGATTATTAATTTCGTGAGCAACCCCCGCCACCAACTGCCCCAAAGAAGACATTTTTTCAGTTTGAATTAATTGAGTCTGCGTCGAGCGTAATTCGGACAAAGTAACTTCCAATTGTGTCGCTTTTTCTCTCAATTGCCCCTCCGACTGTCGCAAAGCATCCTCCGCTAACTTGCGCTCCGTAATGTCCTGTATCGTCCCAAATAACTTAATCACCTTACCGCCATCAAAAATAGCTTGCGCCTTAACATAAATATATCTGACAGCTTCATCATGGCGCAAAATTCTCAATTCAAACTCACAAGGCTTTCCTAGCTGAATAATCTTCTCTAATCGCTCTAACCACAACTTTAGGTCATCTGGATGAATTTGCTTCCTGTGTTCTAAAATAGTGGGTTCTGGTAGTTCAGGGTCAAGACCAAAAATTCGGAATACTTCCTCAGACCAAGTTAATTTATCCCCCTCCAAATCAAATTCCCAGTTGCCGAGGTGCGCCAGTTTTTGAGCTTCTTGCAGCTTAGCTTCTTTAGTTTTTAATTCCTGCGTGCGCTCTTCTACTCTCACCTCCAGCGTCCGCGAATAATCCTCCAACTGTTCCTTAGCCGCCGACAAATTAGCAACAAGTACGGCATTCTCCAGAGAGATAGCCGCTTGGGAAGAAAGCATTTTTAACACCTCCAATTTGGTTGGATAAAACGCTTCAAAAGTTAAATTATTTTCCAGATAAAGAATGCCTACGAGTTTGCTTTGATTCAGAATGGGAGTACAAAGCGCCGATTTCACTTGCCGTCTTTTAATATAGGGGTCATCTGTAAATAGACCTTCCCTAGCCGCCTGACTTAAAACCACATCAGAGTGCGTCCTTTCAACATAATTAATCACCGTTATTGGTAAAACCTCCGCTGGAGCAACTGTCGGACATTGCTCAACTGCAACATCCGAAGACTCCACCGATGCCGCTGCTTCAATCCGCAATTTTCCGTCCTTGGGCATCAGGAGAAAACCTTTTTGCGCCCCAGCATTCTCAATCACCATTTTCATTAACTTTTCTAACAACTTGTCCAACACAATTTCACTAGCTAGCGCTTGAGATGCTTTAACAACAGTTGTCAAATCCAATAAACTACTGTGACTGCTGCTAGTGCTATAATTAGTGCTAGTAATAGTTCGATCGGCGCTGGCTTTTCCCACCGATGCAGGCGGTAAAGAACTCGGATACTGTGACTCCAAATGTTTTACCTTGGCGGTTGCTCCCCAGTGAATATAGCCATAGTAAGCATCTATCAGATAAGTCTGAGCTACTTTATTTCGACCGTTATCTAGATAAAATTCTGCAGCTAGTTCATTGGCTAGGGCTTCTTCGTGGATGTATTCATGGTTCGATGCTCCTTTCACCGCTCGATCGTAATACAGAGCAGCTTTTTCATATTGTCCCAATACTCGCGCTTTTTCTGCCTCTACTAAGTCATATTTGTGCTGATAATTTCCCGGAGAGTTCAAAGCCCAATGCTTCATTTTTTTCTGAAGCGAACCAACTTTTTTTAAATGTTTCTTCTGTTCGATTTTTGAAGCTGTGGGATACAAAGCTAAGAGTGCTAGGGAATAGTAAAAATTGTGGATGGGAACATACATCGAAGACATCGCACCCTCAGAATAATTTGATGCTGTCGCGGCATTTTCAGCAGATTTAGCATAATCTTTAAATATATAATTTAGCCACGTTTTATAGAAAAATACTACAAATAATACCAGATTATTTTGACCCTCCATTAATGCTGGTAGCATAGTTTCTTCATTAAACTTTTCGCCAGTCAATAGGCAAGGATTGTCTGTTTTTCCTTGCAAATTTAAGACAACTTGCGCCCCAACTTTAGCTTTATAAATCATAGATTCATTCTTATAATTAACCAACATTTGAATATATTGATTCTGCTTAGTTTCCACGGAGTCCAGAGGTTCGCCGCTCAAAAATATATAATTGCTGTAAAAACTCGCACAATAACAAGCATTACTGATATCTCCCGTTTCTATTCCGCTCTGAATACCCTCAATTAAACCTGTAAAACTTGCTCGGCCCCCCTCAGACCAGTGACGGATAAAACTATTAAAAATTAGTGAAATTTGAGAGTTGTGCAAGTTGGTGTGGAATCGTTCTAAAAGTGCCTGAGCCATTTGACCGTATCGGTATCCAGCATCCATATCGCCTAACACCCCACACTGGAGCGAACCATAGTTTCCATATCCGAAACTAGATAGCGGCGCATTTCCGTATTTAAGAGAAAGTGTAACCATTTTAAAGACTATCAATGGGAACATATCGGGTGCTGCTACAAAAGTAGCCGGACTCATGTTCATTAAAATCCGTAGAACCGCAATTTTATTAGGGTCAGCCATTGGCGGCAGTTCCAATAAATCCTCAATCTGCTTATTTCTTAAAGCTAGTTTTGTCAGAAATAGCTCCTTGAGTATCTTCAATTTTTGTGGGGTTCTTGGGATGTACACTCCCAGCATTTTTAAAGCTTCTAGAGCTATATCTATCGCAGCTTGGGGTTGATTTTGATTAAAGTAAAAACTAACTTTTAGCTCGTAAACTTTGACTTTTTCTAGCAAATTTTGGGTACGTAATATAATAATCTCTGATAGCTGGAACGCTCGCTCAAAATCGGTATTTATATAAGACAATTCCAGCGCTTCGGTATGGAGTTCCACCATTAAATCGTAGTGACTCTGCCAAGCTCGATCGGGTAGAAGTGCTAGAGCTGCATTAAAATATTTGAGTGCTCCTTCATAGGCGGCAGAATTCTTAGCTTTCTTGCCAGCTATGAGATTAAAGTTAGCTAGTTCATATCGCTGTTCCTCATTTGTGATAAATTCCACCCCGATATTGAGTTGGTTGACAATATCAAAGATATTTTCTGCTATCTCCGATGCCGTAGGGGCTGTGCCCCCGTGCCCGCCCTGCTGCAGTAGCAGGTATCCGATTTTTAAGTGGGTTTGTTTTTTCTGAGAGTCAGGGATGAGAGAATAGGCGGCTTGCTGTACGCGATCGTGCAAAAATCTGTAAGATATTGGGGATTGAGCGCGACTCGCACCTCCATCCCCATCGGATTGCCGCTGGGAGTCGCTTTCCTCGTCAAAAAGGGGAATTTTGTAAGCATCGCTCGTTGGTAGAATTAAACCAGCTTGAAGCGCATTCCATAAATCAGCCGCCGTTTCCGAGCCGGATTTTTCCCTAACAATTGCCAAATTTTCTAAATTAAAACGGTTGCCTATACAAGCAGCTAATTTTAATACTTGCTGCGTCTCCTCCGGCAGTTGTTGAAGATTCCGAGCAACTAATTCAACGACACTGTAATCTGCAATGCCGGCGGCTTCAATTTCTATGATGTCCCATTGCCACGCACCCACAGTGAAATCAAAAGTTAAAAGTTTTTCTGAATAAATAGTTGAGAGAAGTTGAGTTATAAAAAAAGGATTTCCGCCAGTCTTCTTGAAAATCAACTCTGCCAGTGACTTGAAGTTTTCAGTTTCATTACCTAAAGTATCCCGCACTAGCTCAGTAACGCTGCTCACCTCTAGACACGGGAGCATAATGTGATGCACCTGAACACCAGTCTGTTGAATTTTTTCGACAGTTTGAACTAAAGGATGAGTCGAATAGACTTCGTTATCTCGATAGGCTCCTATCAGTAAAAAATATCTGCTCTCCAAGTCTGTTGCTAGTTCCTGAATCAATTTTAAGGAAGCTAAATCTGCCCACTGCAAATCATCCAAAAAGAGAACTAAGGGGTGTTCTGCTTGGGCAAACACCTTCAAGAATTCTTTGAACAATCGATTAAAGCGATTTTGAGATTCTGTCGGCCCCAATTGTGGAACAGCAGGCTGGGAACCAATTATTAGTTCGACAGAAGGGACAACATCAATAATAATTTGACCGTTTTGACCTAGCCTCGACAAGAGCTTTTCTTTCCAAATTGCCAACTCGTCTGAGCTTTTTGTTAATAACTGCTGCATCAATGACTCAAAGGATTGAGTCAGTGCAGCATAAGGAATATCTCGTTTAAATTGGTCAAACTTGCCAGCTATAAAATAACCCCGCTGCCTGACAATTGGTTTGTGAATTTCACTGACAACTGAAGTTTTGCCGATGCCTGAGTAACCGCTTACCAACACCATCTCTGTTTTCCCAAAGCTGACTCGCTCGAATGATGCCATCAAATCAGCGACTTCTTGTGTGCGGCCGTAGAGTTTTTGGGGAATCAAAAATTGACCGGATTTGTCAAGTGTCCCTGGAATGAAATTTTCTATTTTGCCAGTAGTTTGTAGCTGAGTTAGACAATTTTCCAGATCGGCTTTTATTCCAAAGGCACTTTGATATCTGTCTTCGGCATTTTTAGCTAATAGTTTCATGACAATGGATGAAACCATCTGCGGGACTTCATTGTTTCGTTGATAAGGAGGAACTGGCGTTACCGCAATGTGGCTGTGAATTAATTCTAATGGGTCGGTTGAGTTAAAAGGCAAATCTCCTGTCAGCATTTCATAAAAGGTGATGCCTAGAGAGTACAAGTCTGTTCGGTAGTCGAGGTCTCGGTTCATCCGACCGGTTTGCTCTGGGGATATATAGGCTAGAGTGCCTTCTAGCACGGTGGCATTGCTATTTTGGTGGACTTCTCTAGATAGGCGCGTTGCCATGCTAAAGTCGGTGATTTTTACTTGTTGAAAATCTGGGGTAATGATAATATTTGAGGGTTTTATATCTTTATGAATTATCTGGTTTTGATGCACTTCTCCGAGAGTTTGAGCCACTTGAATAGCCAGCGGCAAAAACTTCTGAATTTTAATCCTTTTACCCGCTAGATGGTGTTTGAGAGATTGACCGCCACAATCTTCTAATATGAAGGCGAAACTGTTTTTATATTTTTCTAAGCTATAGGGTTGGACAATCCCTTCGACTTTGAGATTTGAGCTAATTTTGTATTCATGTCTCAAGCGGGTTATTTCTTCTATTGTGGGATATTCGGTATTGAGTGTTTTAACGATGACTGATGCTCGATCTGATTCCCTGACTGCGCGATAAATGATGGATTTCACACCAAGTTGAACAACTTCTGTGATTTTGTAACCGGGAAGTGTATTCATGAGTTTTATTCTCTGACGAAGTTTTGGGTTAACATTGCGCTTGGTATTGATCGGAGCGCGGGCGGACGGCACTTAAGTATTTTTTGTAAGTGGGATACTTTAAAATATCAATAATTACTCAGGGATTTTTTAGATAGCGAGATGCCTAAACTTTGAAAGTGCGAGGACGGACGGACAGCCGAACATCTGGTTTGAACTCCGACTTAATCATGTACGGTCTGACACCTCACCCAGTTGATTACAATATTGTAACATATTCTGTGATTTCGCTCGCACGCATGAAAGACAAATCCTTATGAATTCAAGGTTTAGCTAACTTTTTGACCCTTGTTACCAAGAAAAAATTAGACGCCCGGGGGCTGGAAAACATTGGTTTAGGCGATCGAGATCACAACTAGACGTGATGTTAAACACAAATATTATTGATTCAAATCACATTTACGTCGTGATTAAGTTACTAGCCTATTGATCAGAATCAGGTGCATCACGATGAAAGAAGTATTAGCTTTAATTGAAAAGAAGAAGCAAGAATTTGCTAAATCTGGGCTATTTGAGTTTATGCGAGACAAAAGTATAGACCCAAGACAACGCCTAGCTTTCGCTCCCTGCATTGCTCACTTTGCAATGAGTTTTGGTGAATTGAACAAGTATGTCCTCCGAGAAGAACCAACCAACGATCCTCTTCAGGAAATAGTCAACAATCATACTTATGAAGACGATCATCACTGGTTGTGGCTTTTGAAAGATTTGGAAACACTGGGTATTAACAAATCATTGAAATTCAGCGATTCTTTGAAGTTTATCTGGAATGAAGAAACAAAAGCTTCGCGGTTGGTAACATATCAAATGTTTCGATATGCTTTTGGAGCCAGTCCGATCGCTAAGCTAGTAATCGTGGAAGTGATAGAAGCAACGGGTAGTGTGGTCTTGTCAGCGACAGCATCAGTTGCAGAAGAACTACGACCAATTACCCAAAAGGAGCTTGTTTATTTTGGCTGTTCTCATTTGGCTGTGGAAACAGGTCATACTACAGGATCACCGGAGGTGGAGCAATCGCTCAACAAAATACAACTAACTATTGAGAGCCGTCAAGAGGCTTTTGAGATAGTTGAGAATTTGTTTGCAGTTTCCACGGAACAGATTGCTGAGCTTCTGGTTTATGCAAAAACCCATAGCTTTGACCAACCTTTTGCCGAACCCCGCGAGATTTTACAACCTTTAAAAGCTGCGTAGCTTACCGGATGTAAAATTTTCAACTCTTAGAACCAGACAAATCTTAGAATCAGATTATTGCTGCAAAAGTAGGTTGGGTTGAGGAACGAAACCCCACCTACTTTCTGTTTTCTGGAAATAAGGTGTGCAGCCCGAATTTGTCTCGTCAATGCTCAAATAATGACGATAATCTATATCTAGCACATTCTTTAGGAGGTACTATTATCATGTCATCACATACAATAAATGTTGTAATTGTTGGTGGTGGTTCAGCAGGTTGGATGACTGCGGCGTATTTGAGCAAAGCCCTGGACAAAAATGTTCATATTACTCTAGTAGAGTCTTCCAACATCACAACGATTGGAGTAGGTGAAGCAACTTTTAGTAGTATCAAGTCATTCTTCGATTTTCTTGGCTTGCAAGAGTATGAATGGATGCCAAAATGTAATGCCACTTATAAAATGGCGATTAAGTTTGTTGATTGGAATTCAGACAAAAGACACTTCTTCCACACTTTTGAAAGATTTGACTTTATAGATGGGTTCAGTATCTCTGAATGGTGGCTGAAACTGAAAAGTGGCAGTGAGCCATTTGATTACTCCTGTTTCATGGCACCGACACTATGCGACAACCAGAGGTCTCCCAGATTTCTGGACGGCAAAGTCTTCGATGACAGAGTTGAACATTTATTTTCCCACGCTCATTTAGCTGAAAAAAGACTTATAACGCTTGCTGATGCAGAAGGACAGTATCCTTATGCTTATCATTTTGATGCGAATCTAATTGCCCGGTTCTTGAAAGATTATTCAACACAGAGAGGCGTGAAGCAGATTGTTGATGATGTGGTAGACGTAAAGTTAACAGAGGACGGAAGCATAGATTGCATCCATACCAAAGAACACGGCAGTATCAGTGCGGATCTGTTCGTAGACTGTACTGGTTTTCGCGGTCTACTGATCGACAAAGCTCTTAATGAGCCATTTATTTCTTTTTCAGAGTCACTACTCTGCGACAGCGCAATTGCTATGCAGGTACCTGCTGATATCAAGAAAAATGGGATCGACCCTTATACAACGGCAACCGCGCAGAGCTCTGGCTGGATCTGGAATATACCTCTTTACGGAAGAATAGGCACGGGGTACGTTTACTCAAGTGCGTTTATCTCTAAAGAGGAAGCAGAGCAGGAATTTCGCAAGCATCTGGGAGACGCTTCTAATAATTGCGAAGCATCACATATCAAGATGAGAATTGGACGAAACAGGAACTCATGGGTGAAAAACTGTGTAGCTATAGGTCTTTCCAGTGGATTTGTCGAACCATTGGAGTCTACCGGGATATTTTTTATCCAGCATGGAATTGAAGAGCTAGTCAACCACTTTCCAGGCAAGTCATTTAGTGAGGAGTTGATCCGAAACTATAATAGAGCTATCGCTAACTGTATAGATGGTGTTCGGGACTTTTTGATACTCCATTACTATGCTAGCGATCGATCGGATACACCGTTTTGGAAAGCAACCAAGCACGAGATTAAGGTTTCAGAGGAACTGCGTGAGAGGTTCAACTTGTGGAAAAAGAGGCTACCAAATAAAAAGAATATCAATCCAAATTTTCACGGCTTTGAGACATACTCTTATTCCGTAATGTTGCTCGGACTCAATCATAAGCCTGAAGGCAGTTTACCGCTTCTGGAGCATATTGATGACGAGAAGGCATTAGCCAAGTTCAACCTGATTAAGCAGAAAGCCCATTACCTGAGTGCTACTTTGCCATCTCAGTACGAATATTTAACGCACGTAATGAAATCTCAAGAGCGGTCAGAGTATGTTAGCGAAAATGACTTATGCCTATCCTAAATAACGTGAGTTAGACGGCTAATCCAATGGCCTCACGATTGACGAGATTGGCAAGTGGGGGTTTGACAATACAGTCCTGGACGCAGGCACACTACATACAGCATATTTCATGTAGATGTGGTACACACAATCTTCTAGCCCGTGTAAGGTGCGTCGCCACCGTCAATCTGCAAGTTTTATCCACCAATATTTCGCAGCGACGCACCCTACAGATTAACACTACAAGAAATTGAGGACACGGCAATATTGAGGACACGGCATTGCCGTGTCCCTACCCCAAAACATTGATCGCCCGATTAATTGTAGGGAAACGGCACGTGCAGTTTCCTAACTGTGCGTAGTATTAATTCCGAAATTATTCAAAACTAAAAGTCTGAAGTTGGAAAATTCCAGCTTCAGACTTTTACTAACTCCCCGGGTAGGATTTGAACCTACGACCAATCGGTTAACAGCCGACCGCTCTGCCACTGAGCTACCGAGGATTGGGGGTTTTTGTTACCCACATTTACTAACAATAGCTGAACTTACTCGATTTGGCAAGGCCTTTGAGAAACTTTTTTTTTATCAGACAGCGAGCGGGTTTCAGCAGTTAATGCAGCCCCATTCTCAACTTGGCGAGGCGCTGCTGGGATTCTGGATCGAGGGAACTGGAGAGAAAGCGACTGGAATTTTGTTTGCGGGATTTGTGCCGACGCTCGCTGCGGCGGGCGGTGGATTCTACATCAGCCGCTAGTTGCTCGGCGGACATCCATTCGGCACCGTAGCCGACTACGGTCAATTGCTGCGCTCGGTCTGATGTGGCGACAATCATGCGGCCTTTGCCTTTGACCGATCGCAACTCGTAGCGCAAACTAGCACAAGATTTTTCAATATAAGTATCTGCTGTCTGACCGAAGTCAGTGTAGTGCACCGATAAATTTTTAGTAATAATTTCTTTAACGCCGGGAGTATCTCGATAGTGCGCGTCAAACACCAGTCGAGCCTCAAAATCTTGAACGGCGCTGTAGTTAACTAAAATCTCTATTAACTCGCGGCGAGCTGTTTCGAGTTCGTCGCGATCGCGCTTCTCTCGGAGTCGAGGCCAAAGTCCAATTATGTTATAGCCGTCTACAAGTAAAACTGCTTGCGATACATAGGTTGACATGGTTCAAGGCTGAATAGCTCCAGCACATATAGGACGTTATTTGCATTGTTAATCAAAGCTTTTCTTCCATATTATTACCTATTGATGTGTAATTGCTAGGCTCGATCGCAATAATTAAACCCCCCAGAGCCAGCTTTACTGCGGTTTTGGGGGGTTAGATTTGCTCGATCGAACAACCGATAGATTTTCCGGCTTATTCGGCAGATTCCAGGGATACGGGCGATGGCTTACGCCCCGCTTCGCTAGGTACAACTGTCGGCAGGGATATTTTCTCAACAGCAGGAGTACAACCGAGCCACTGCACCGACAACTCCGCGAACTGCTGCGGGGGGCCGCTCACGCAAAAACGAGTCGGTAGCGCAGTACCAGGATTTCGCAGCCCCAAAAGCTCCAATTCTCTGGCAGCAGCAGCCACCACCCGTACCGCAGGATCGATCAATGTCACCCCAGCAGGCAAAAGCGAGCGAAGCACAGGAGCCAACAGCGGATAATGAGTGCAGCCGTAAATCAGCGTATCGATGCGCTGCTGAATCAAAGGAGCCAAATATTCCCGCGCCACTTCACAAGTATAAGGGTCGTGAATCCGGTTTTGCTCCACCAGCGGCACAAAAGCCGGACAGCTAACCTGCCACACCAGGCAAGAATCGTCCATCTCCAAAATCGCATTTCGATAAGCATTGCTAGCAGCCGTAGCAGGAGTTGCGATGACCCCGATCCGCTTGCCTTGCTGCACCGCAGCCTGCGCCCCCGGCAGAATAACTCCCAGCACCGGGATATCAAATTCAGCCTGCACCATCTCCATAGCCAAAGCAGAACTGGTGTTGCAGGCCATAATGACCATTTTGACATCCTGTTCCACCAACCAGGCCATAATTTCGCGGACAAACTCCACAATTTCCGACGGCGTGCGAGTGCCATAAGGCAGCCTCGCCGTATCTCCAAAATAAAGTATCGATTCGTTGGGCAATTGTTGGTACAACTGGGTCAAAACAGTCAAACCGCCCACGCCGCTGTCAAAAATACCGATTCTTTGTTGTCCAGAGTCTGTTGTCATTTGTTAATAGTTAGTTATCTGTTGGCAGTTGTCAGGAAAGCTGTTGTCAGTTGACACGAAAGCAGTTGGCAGTTGTCCCATGCCCGATGCCCGATGCCCGATGCCCGATGCCCGATGCCCAATGCCCGATGCCCCATTACCATTATCTTTGTTGAAGATAAACTAAAATGCCGCGAGCGATCGAAGCAGCCATTTGACTGCGGTAAGCTGGGTCAGAAAGCCTAGCAGCATCCTCAGCACCGGTCACAAAACCAACCTCCACCAAAACAGAAGGCATAGAAGTCTTCCTCAAAACATAAAATCTCGCCTGCCGCACCCGGCGGTCAGTCGCCCCCGTCCCCTGCAAAATACTGCCGTGAATCACCCGGGCCAAATCTTCCCCGCTACCGAAATAATAAGTCTCAATCCCACTGATATCCGGCCGGCTCATATTAATCGCATTAGCGTGAATGCTGACAAACAAAGTAGCATCCACCCGTTCCGCCAAAGAAACTCTCGGTTCCAGGTCGATTTCGCTGTCGTCAGTCCGAGTCATCACCGCCTGCACCCCCTGCTGTTCCAGCAGCCTCGCCACCTGAAACGAGATATCCAAAACAATCTCCTTCTCCTGAATGCTCTGAATCCCGACTGCCCCAGGATCGCGGCCACCGTGACCAGGATCGATCGCTACTACGGCGCGGCGGTTAGAAACTTGGGGCAAATCGTCGCTTCCGAGAGTCCTTCTCGGCGGCGACAAATTGGGAGTGCGAGTCAAAGGTTGCTGCGCGCTAGCATTAGAGCGCAACTGCAAAGACAGCAACTGCGGGTTTGGTCTCGTCACCCTACCTACCTCTACCCCAGATCGCGGCTGCACCCAAATCACCACAGTCTCCGCATCTTCTTGGCTGGCAGTAAACGATACAGGACTGTTGCCATCAAGCTGAGGAATTTCCCCGGTCAGGACACTAGAGGCGATCCTGATCCAGTAAGCTCTCGACCCTTGATCCCACCCGCTGGTATATGAGACTTGGCGGTCAGTTCTCACCACCAGTTGCGTGCCGTTACTGGCTAAATCAATTGACTGAACTCTCGCTAAATTTCCTTGAGCTTGTCTAGCCGGAGGATCTACAGTCAGGCTGCGGGAAACCGAGGGCTGTCTTACTACACTTCCAGGCAATAGAACAACCCCGCCCAAATTGCTCACTGACGCCCGCCACTGAGTATTAGGACTCTTCATCCGCAAAGTCACGCGGGTAACGGGCGGGTCTGTTGGCAGTTGCCGGACTTCAATCTTGTCAACCCCGTGCTGACCGTTAGTTTGAGGCTGTTGGCTGCTTAGGCTTGGAGCTAAACTCGCTCCTTCAATATCGAGGGTGGCGATGTCCCCTGCCCGACTTTGTTGAAAATTAATTTGGGGGCGACCGCCCGCAGTGCGGACTAAAAAACCGTCCGCCGTTACCTGAACGTTTTGAACTACAGTCGCCTCGGCAGACTGGGCTTGGGATGCTGAAGGTTCAACTGATAACCTTTCTCCCCCTGGCTCTGAAATCGGATTTTGAGTTTCTGCCCGCACCGGCGTTGGCAAATCCACTGTCCACTCGCTCGGAGAAATACCCCGGAATTTTACTTGCTGAGGGTCTATAGTAAACCCGTCTCTGATCTCGACCACAATTCTGGTCGTATCGTTGTCAAACTGACCTACCCGCACCGATTCGATCGCCCCTGAGAGCGGTTTGCTGACCGAGGGACGACCCAGACTTGTCCCCGGCAAGTCGATTACCAACCGCATCGGGTTGAAAATCAGTTGAGCCTTGGGTTGTACTCCCCCATCTGTTGTAATGTAAAGCCGGTTCTCTGAAGCATCAAACCGCCAAGATTGCAGTCTAGCTGCTTCGGCGGCTCCGGCGAGCAAAAATACACTTAAGAAACTCGGTAGTAGCCAGTGGAATTTCACGACAGTTTTTTCCTCGTTTGCGTTACTGCCAAAAGCTGGAAGGGCGCTGCTTGCCCGATCGGCTTTCAGCAGTTAGCCGCCAGCAGACCGGGGGCACGGGGGCCGTCAGTTGTTGGCTAAATTGACTTTTTTATGAGTTAACAGGCTCCAAAATGCCAGATCCCGGCATTTTTGAACTTTCCCGTATACTTGGGGGCGATCGGTTATAAGCAGACTGAAAGATTGTTGGCACAAGGGAAGGTATTTATTTTTAGGAGCAAGAAACAAGGTGTTTCTTGAAGCTAGAAGGTACAAGTTAGAAGGTACAAGTTAGAAGGTAGAATTTTACCGTTCTTCCAGGGAGGGGTTTCATAGCTCTTTAATGTTGGCGAAGCTCGTTACGGCAAGGGTTATAATCCGCTTTACACTTGCGTTTTGTTCTAACTTTTCCTAAACTACCTCAATAACTTAACAACTTACCTCGCGAACAATCCGGATTTTCAAGATTTAGGTAACTTTTCAAGGCCGCCAAATGTTAGTCCCAGATAAACTGACATATTCTTTAGGTAAAGCTTTTTTGCTAACAGATTGACAGTTAAATACAACTACATATCGCCCTTGCTCTCTTTTTTTCTGAATTTTTAAATCAGGGATTTTCGGTGCTGCTTGAAACTTAGTGGGGCAATCGTGATCGCGCCCGCCAATTTAACATTATGATAGCTAGTCCATGTTTTCAGCAGTAATCGGAGAGTTTTGTGTGTTACTTCGCTCGGCAATGCTTTGTACTTTAGACTCTTTTTGAGTGAACGATCGACACCCAGAGCATTGGTTGGTTGACCTGAGAAAAAGTTTTGACCGTAGATATAGTAGTTATCGCAGTTGTAAAGTTTGTTGGACAGCAAAGACAATCGATCGGCTTCTGGGTAAAACCTGTGATTTGGTTTAATGACTTGCCTTTCGACTAACTGCATAACTTGGATGTGTACTACCAGTTAGAGAAGATACACTATATTGGTGATTGTGTCAATCTCTGACCTTCTAAAAACAGGGTCAATCAATAACAGTAGATACATGACATCACAGAAAGACGGAGACTTACTTTCCAGCAGGAGTCGTCCACAGCCAAAAAGTGGTTTAGGTTAGTTCAAGCCTCTAGATAGCGGCTGGGGAGTCAATCGATTTGAGATTTGAGATTTGAGATTTTAGAGGCGACCCCACGGATAAATGCTCTTTCTTGAGGATTTTCGATTTTCGATTTTGGATTGATTCCACGGATAAATCACGTGGCGGGTACCACCTTTGAAATTCGTGGTCAATCTGGAACCTCAAATCGACTGACTCTCAAGATAGGGAAGTTTTGTACTATAGCAACCGCCCTGACGGTGAGGACGTTCTTAATTTTTGAAACCTAAGCGGTCGATTGCACCTTCTTGCAGGACTTCTTTTTACCCGCTCCGCTTCGCCGCTACAGCCTTCAACATCTGCTATACCATACCACCGGTGCGATCGAGTTCTAGCAAATTTATTTCTGAGCGGGATCGATACCTGCAAGTTATTTTTTTCCCTTAGTAATCCACGGCCCCATGTCTAATCAACAGTGCTGCAATTCGCTCTCGCCCATAGGTGCAAAATTCCGGCTCATCCAGTTCAAAATTGCTTGATTTACTTGTTGCGGGCATTCATCCTGGGGACAGTGGCCCGCATTGTCTAATTCAACTAGCTCTACATAATTGGGATTGCATTCGACAAATTGGTGGGGTCGGGCGAAGCGAGGGGGAATCATCCGGTCTTGTTTGCCCCAAATTAACAGCATGGGAATCGTTAAATTTCGCATCACAATCTTGACACTGGGGCAAAATTTTGAACTGCCTACAGCTTTAAATAAAGCGCAGAAGGCGCGGGCTGCTCCCCGATCGCCCGCAGGCCCTGCTAGAATTTCCACTAATTCGTCGGTAACAGCTTCGGGGTTGGAGTAGGCAAAGCCAACCCAGCGACGGACAAAAGAAGGCTTGCGGGCAAAATAAAACAAAGGCCTGAGTACGATCGGAGAAACAAACAAACTTTCAACCGCTTCGATCGCCGGAAGCAGCCATCCGGGCACCGCCTCGGCTCGCACAGAGGGGTCTGGGAGGCTAATCATCACCGTGCCGGCCACCATGTCCGGGTGAGCTGCGGCTACGGCCAGACAAATTAGCGAGCCGATCGAGTTTCCTGCCAATATTACTGGCTCTCTGATAAAAGTTAGCCAAAAATCATAAACTTGATCAACCCACAAAGAGACAGAGTAGTCGATCGGAGCTTTTTGGGAAGCGCCAAACCCTAACAAATCCAAGGCATAAACGGTTTGGTTTTCGGCGAGTTGGGCGAGATTTTGTCGCCAGTGACCGATCGAAGCTCCAAACCCGTGCAGTAAAATAATCGGCGTTCCCGATGCGCGCGGGGCAATTCCCTGGGCCGTAGAATCTTGAGATTCGAGCGCGTCTTGATTTCGTACCCCATCGGGCCGCAAATAAGTGTAGCGAGTTTGCCAACCCCGCCACATCCAGTCTCGTTGAGTTCCCACCCGTTGGTGCCACAGCAGAGAATTTGTCAATTTTGCCTCAGAGCGCAACATAAATTTACACTTGCTTATACCTATTCTACAAGGCAAATCAGGCGACTTGGGGGACTTGCCAGACCGGGCGAGATGGGCTAGGAAAAGCGACTTTACCTCATCCTTAAGCTTTTACCCTGAATTTTTGACGGTTTTCTCATCAATCGGGCAAGGGGGCGGGCGATCGTGTGTGAAGTTAAAATAAAACTAGGCAGAAACTCAGCCAGACTGAGTAGAATAGCAAGTATTGTAAGAATTCATTTACGATCGTCCAAATATTCCCCAAGGCTTTAGCGGAGGGGACACAGGGCGCGGTAGTACGTCCGGTAAGGGTAATACCTTACAAAACAGTTTGATCGTCAATCGTGAAATATTGACCGCTCTAATCTGTAACTATCAAGAAGCTTCGCTATTAAACTACTGCTTGTAAAACCATTCATGCCTGTGATTGAAAGAAGACAAAATCGCAACCTACCCCAGATCAACGAAAATATTCGATACCCCAAAATCCGGGTGATCGATACCGACGGCGCGCAACTAGGGATATTGACGCCTGCAGAAGCGCTGCGCCTGGCAGAAGAAAAAGAACTCGATCTCGTACTTGTCAGCGACAAAGCTGACCCGCCCGTATGCCGGGTAATGGACTATGGGAAGTACAAATTCGAGCAGGAAAAGAAAGCGCGAGAAGCAAAGCGGAAGCAGCACACTGCCGACGTGAAGGAAGTGAAGATGCGCTACAAAATTGAAGAACACGACTACCAAGTGCGCCTCAAACTAGCAGACCGCTTTATCAAATCTGGGGACAAAGTAAAAGCCACGATCATGTTCAGAGGTCGGGAAATCCAACACAGCAACCTAGCAGAGGACTTGCTTAAGCGCATGGCCACAGATTTGCAGGAAATCGCAGAAGTGCAGCAAGCCCCCAAAAAAGAAGGACGCAGTATGATGATGCTGCTGTCGCCCAAGAAAGTATAAATAGATAGTCATCAGCTATCAGTCATCAGTCATAAACTGGTGACTGATAGCTGATGACTTCCGAATTTAGTCAGGAATAAGCTACCACACAGGGAAATCAACGCTGCATGGAAAATTTTCAAATCAGCGGTTCGGCGGGAGTAAGGCAAGGAGTGCTACGATCGCTCAACCTGCGATCGGAAGAAGTAGAGCGAACCGTACTGATGTTCCTCGTCTACACTCTAACCTCCGTCGGGCTGATCTGGCTGGAACTCAGCACGGTAGGTCTGTTCCTAGACGAGTACGGTGCCGACAAAATGCCTTATATCTACATAGCCAGCGCCTTTATCGGTTCAGGCTTGGGATTTGTCTACTCGTGGATGCAAAAAATCCTGCCGCTGAGGCGCACCGTCGTAGTTGTTCTGGGAATGATGTCGATACCGCTATTTTTGTTTCGATTCGGCATCGGCTACGAAAATACTAAGATAGCTGGCATCAGCATTGCTTTTATTACTATTTTTTTGATGTGGCTGTGGGTGGAAGCTTGCTATGTCCTGAACGACCTCAACACTTCTATCACTTCCAACCAACTGTTTAATATTAGAGAAATCAAGCGCACCTATCCGCTAGTCAGCAGCGGCTATCTAGTCGCTGGAGTAGTCAGCGGATTTTCTCTGCCTGTTTTGCTGCACGTAGTCAAACTCAAAAACGTTACCCTCGTATCGGGGTTGATGGTGGCGATAGGCTCGGTGTTGCTGTACTACCTCACGGAAAAATACAGCCAAGCATTCCCGGAAACGGCTCACTGGACCGATGACGAGGAAGACGACCAAGAAGAATTTACCGCCCGCAAAGTTACAGGCCCGCTGCAAAAATACGCCGTACCTCTAGTCAGTTTCTTCATCCTCGCAGAAGTCGTCTACGTGCTGGTAGATTTCCAATTCTACAGCCAGCTAGAATACCAAAACCCGGGGGACGGAGCGAGCTGGATCGCTAGCTTCCTGGGCATTTACGAAGGCATACAAGGCCTGTTTCAAGTGGCGACTCAGTGGTTCGCTTCGAGTCGGTTGGTGGAAAGAATCGGTGTATTCGTGACGGCGATGATTTTGCCGGCGGGCATCGCGATACTCGGGGTGCTGACCATAGGAGCATCCCTGGGCCAGCTAGTATCTGTGTTCATCGGGCTGATATTGCTGAGATTTTTAGACGAACTGCTGCACTACACGCTTTTGGAAACCGTTAGCCCGGTTTTATTTCAACCGATTCCCGACAATATTCGATCGGGAATTCAAACTTTGGTCAACGGTGTGGGCGAACCTTTGTCCTGCGGAGCTACAGGAGTAGGCATCCTGATTATGCTGTGGGTGACAGGCAAGATACTCCCCCAGCAAGACGAGAATGTATTTCACGACCAGCAAAGCTTGATATTTATTGGCGCGATCGTCATATTGGCACTGTTGTGGGTGTTTGTCGTATGGTTGATCCGCTCTCAATACGTGGGTTTGTTGGTCAAAAGTGCAGAACGGGGGCGCTTGGGCGTCACAGACGTTGACCTCAAAGCTCTCAAGCGCGCAGTGGTGGAAACTCTACAAAAGCCGGGGGGCGAAGATGAAAAGCGCTCTTGCATAGAACTCCTGACGCAAATTGACCCCAAAAATGTCGGAGAAGTTCTGGCTCCCATCCTTGATTCGCTGTCGCCAGGTTTGCAGCGCCAGAGCTTGGAAACGATGCTGCAACACCCGAACCCCGCATATTTAGAAGCTGTCCGCGCACTTTCGCAGCAATCCTTGCCGCCGGAGGTGCTGGCCTTGGCTTTGCGCTACATCTGGCTGACGGAAGCTGAACCTAATATTGAGAGCTTGCGGCCTTACTTGCAGCCGACGGTCGATCCGGTGGTGCGGGGTACGGCGGCTGCTTTAATTATGAGAAGGGGCGATCGCCAGCAAAAGGCAGAGGCTACTAATACGCTGCGGCAAATGCTGACGCACAAGCAAGAGCGGGAACGTGTTATGGGGACGCGGGCTCTGGGAGAGGCTGATTATTTGCAAGGACTGCGGCTGTACATCCCCAATCTGTTGCAAGATGAATCTCTGCGAGTGCGCTGCGCTCTGTTAGATGTGATTTCGTCTACTCATTCGGAAGAATATTATCCTTCGCTGCTGCGCGGACTCGGTTATAAATCGACTAGGGAAGCGGCTTTGCAGGCTATAGTCAAACTTCACAACGATGCCATCCCTTTGCTCGTTTATTTGGCTGAGGATATCCACAAGTCTGATTTGGTCAGGTTGCAAGCTTGGACGGCTCTGGGTCAAATTGGGACAAATGAGGCGATCGACATTTTGGTGAGCAATTTGATGACGGCTTGGGGAACGACGAGGCGCAATATCCTCCGCATCCTGTTAAAAATGCCTTCGGAAGCGGGGATAGAAGGGGTTCTAGACCGCATCGGCCGCAGCGGCTTGGAAACTCTCATCGAACAGGAGTTAATGTTTATCGGTCAAATTTATGCAGCTCTAGTAGATTTGTCTGGGGTAACAACCTACGGCAATTTCTCGGATCGGGAAGCCAACAGCACCGGTGCACCTGGGAACGATACGGCTCAATTGTTGCAGCGGGCTCTGGCGGGGTTGGAAGCTGATGCTAGGGAGCGGTGTTTTTTGCTGATGAAGTTTCTTTATCCGCTGGACACGGTACAAGCCGCTGCTTTCAACATCGCTTCTGGCCAACCTTCTTTGGTTGCTAGGGGATTGGAAATTCTCGACAATACTGTGGATATAGCTAGGAAGCGATCGCTCATCAATTTGTTAGATCAACACTCGGAAAGAGAAAAATTGAGCAACCTCTCGGAATTGATGGTTTATAAACCTCTAGCCCCTAGCGATCGTTTGCGCCGCTTGCTAGAATTGCGCCACTTCCTTTCGGATTGGGCTTTGGCCTGCTGCTTTCACTTGGCGAGGGAAGCGCGCTGGAGTCTTACTGCTCAACAAACTCTTGTCTGTCTGCAACACCCGACGGGTTTTGTCCGCGAAGCAGTGTTAGCCTATTTGAAAATAGCCTCGCCGCGGGCTTTGGTCGAATTGTTGCCCAGGCTTCAAAATGACCCCGATAATTTGGTATCCGCTCAAGTTGAAGAGATGATGGCAGAGTTGGGTGCTGGGGGAAAAAGGTAAAGAAGGAAGAAGGAAGAAGGAAGAGGGAAGAGGGAAGAGGGAAGAGGGAAGAGGGAACAAAAAGAAACTATGCCCAATGCCCAATGCCCAATCCCCAATGCCCAATCCCCAATGCCCAATCCCCAATCCCCAATTCCTCTTCCTTTGTTTAAGTTTAAATTAATCACTGCATCTTATTATGTTAACCAGCGTCGAACGCCTATTGTTTGTGAGGGAGGTTCCGATTTTTAAGGAACTGCGGGATGATTTTCTCGTGCGTCTAGCATCGGTAATGGATGAACTTTCGTTTCCTTCCAGGCACAGGATTTTTACGGAAGGACAAGAAGGGCGGTCTCTCTATATTTTGGTATCGGGAACGGTGCGGGTTCATATCGGCGATCGGGATTTGGCACAGTTGAAAGCGGGGGCTTGTTTCGGGGAAATGTCGCTGTTTGATGCGGAACCTCGATCGGCTTCTATTTCTACTCTCGAACAATCCGAGTGTTTGATGCTGACTCAAATGCAGCTTTATGATGCGATTGATGAAACGCCGGGAATTGCGGTGAATATTATTCGCTTGCTTTCGCGCCGGATTCGGGAGTTGAATCAAAAGTTGAATGCTAAAGAAGCCATGATGCCTCCTACAGAGACTGTGAGAGTTCCTGAAATGCGATGAAATTGGGGAATTGGGAATTGTGTTTTTAGTCGATCGGTAATTCTGCACAATTTATATTCTGTAAGCTGCCAATAGCGAGTACGAATACGTACAATTTCTCTGGTAGATTACACAATGCCACGGTAATCGCATCTTAATAGAGATATTTACAGCACTTTGCGTGACTAAGAGGTACAGTAACAGCAGTGAGCAAAATAATTTTCGATTTGCTTACTTGAACATAATTTCACTCCCAATTCCAAGAGTTTTTCCACAATCTGTACACTTCGAGGTACAAATCTCCTGAGCCATGCCTTTAATTCCCACCATAAATGTTCGATGGGGTTAAACTCAGGTGAGTTGGCGTGATAAATAGGGCTTGCTGGATAAGTGCAGAAAGGTTACACGGCGCGGTTATACGATCGCGGGATCGAGAGTAAAGTCGCCGTGATAAACAGGTAAAATAGGTCAAAACCCGTGCATCACCACCTGCGATCGTGTACAGAAAAGCTGAGCTTGCCCCAAGCCCCTCATCCTCCTTTGAAGGGGTTTTTAATGCCAACTACAAGGGCGATCGTATCTAGGGCAACAGGCACCGCTGCCACACCCTGACCTTGTTCTTGAGCCGTCAAAGGTTGCGATACCGCAGCAATATCTGCTGTTCCTGCGACCAAATCTTGAATTCCCTTTGCAGAACCGTTAGCTTTGGAATCAACTCTAGTGCCAGGAAACTTGGCTTGAAAGCCATTCTTAAGGTTGAGGTTGATTGTCACCATACTGGTAGAACCTTGAATCCTGACAGTCGTACCCGCAGGAACAGAAGCTGGAAGCGCAAAGGAACTAGCTGCCACAGGCGAAGCACGGCCGACTACTGGCGCGACGGGAAGTGGGACGACATCGCCTGCGGGTGTGGGAGTGGGGGGATTGTTACTAACATCTTGCGACGCTGGTTTGTTGAGAAAAAAGAACCAGCCACCACCGGCTAGGAAGAGAAATAACAGGATAAAAACTATGGGGGGAGGCCCGCTCTTAGCCATAAAATTGTTCTTAGCTGGGAAGTTCTTTGTTGTTGGAGTCGTCTAACATTTCCAGCCTGCGATTAACTTCATCGTCTAAGGTCATATTTTCTAATTCTGCCTGAAGTCTTTCTTGGGGATTCTCCGATATTTCTGCTAAAGCTTGCTGTTTGAGGTTGCGGCCGTGGACGGCGTTTTTGGCTTGCTCAAATTGCGATCGAGCTGAATCGATACTGAGGTCGTTGTTGACTTTGGATATGGCTCCGAGGGCTTCGTTAATCTCGGCCATATCTTTCATATTTTGCATATCAGTTTTGTAGGCTTCCAGCTTCATCCGCTCTCGATTTAGCTTGTCCTTGGAAGCGTTGACGTATTGTTCGGCTTGTTTTACTTGGGATTCTAATTGCGGCAGGATTTGTTCTGTCTGAATTACCTTCGCCATTGCCAAGCGGGCTGCTTCTTCGTTGCCGTTGCGCTTGGCTGTGATGGCTTGGCGCTCTACGGTTTGCATTTCCCTAACTTTTTCTTCATATTTAGTTTTGGCGCGCTGGTAGGCTGCCACTTGGGTGGAGACTGCTGCTGCTAGCTTTTGCACTGATTCTTGCATAGATCGCAGCGACTCTTCGGCTACCGCCACCGACACCTGCCCGCCGGATTCCACGGGCAGTCCCCACATCCAATTCCAGGCACCTACTATGGTTCTGCCTGCCTTGTCGCCCATCAACCAGTAAAGGACTTTTTTCATATAAGTACCAGATAAGCTTGGTTTTTATGCCTAGTTTACATCACGATTTCTTGATCGCCCCGTCAATCGATTTTAGATTTTAGATTTTAGATTTTAGATTTTAGAATTGAAACATTGACCCCACGGATCAATTCGGGATCTCGTTTATCGGATACAGGTTTTTTATTTCTGGGTCCTGAGTTTGTGCGTTGGAATGAATCCGGGGGCTTGTATGCTGGATGCTTTCGGTCAGGTCGATCGATATCTAGATTTTTGATTAATATTTTCTAAATGTCTGGATCGTATATGGCCAAGTTGCACAACAGGCAATATTCGGATTTGCCTGTTGTGCTATTTGTTTTTCGGCAATCTTCAGGCCCATTAACTCTAAATTTTATAACCTGCCGTTGAATAACAGGTTAAAAACAGATTAAGCGGGCAAATCTGCAAAACTGCTCACATTTACCAGCGCTAAATCGGGACAAGTCCGTTTGATCAAACCTGTGAGAACTTTGCCGGGACCAATTTCCACTACGCGATCAATTCCTTGTTGCGGCAATTGCAGGGAAATTTCTCGCCACCGCACGCCTTTGGTCATCTGCTGAGTCAACCGCTGCTTTAAAGTGGCTGCGCTGGTAGTGGCTGAGGGTTCTGCGTTTGAGAGCACCAGCATTTTAGCATCGGAAAACCTTGCAGACTTTAACGCTAGTTGAAACTCTGCCGCCACCCCGGCCATCAGTGGAGAGTGAAACGCACCAGAAACATTCAATTTAACGGCCCGTTTGACTTTGATTTTGGCAAGTAAATCTTCTACTGCTGCGGGCGTTCCAGAAATCACGACTTGTGCTTCGCTGTTGTCGTTTGCCAGCACTACGTCTCGGCTGTATTGAATTTGCAGTTCTAGTTCCTGTCTGTCGAACCCGATCAAAGCCACCATTTGCCCGCCGGAGGCCGTGTCCATGAGTTCAGCGCGGCGTTTGACTAAGCGCAACCCGGTTTCAAAGTCAAAGACGCCTGCTGCGTAGAGGGCAACGTATTCTCCTAAACTGTGACCGGCAACCACTGCTGGTCGATCGCTTTTTTCTCGCATTAAGTCGGTCAAAATACTTTCTACTACGAACAAGCAAGGCTGAGTGTAGAGAGTCCGAGATAGTTTTGCTTCTTCTTTTTGGCAAACTTCCGAGACAGACCAACCTAAAATTTCTTTAGCGAGCTCAAATTTGGCTTTGGCTGTTGGCAAGTTTAATAAGTCTGCACCCATCCCGATCGCCTGGGAACCTTGTCCGGGAAATACCCATGCTGTTTTAGTCATTTTTCCGGTAATCTGCTAATTGGTGGTTGCTAATTGGTGATTGCAAAAATTCTTTGTTTCCCGCTTCTCAGTTCGCTCGCTGGTATCCGCTATCTTTCGGTTAACGAACTATCTACTCGCGACTCACGATTTTAACATAATAATTGCGTTTTTTACGACTTTTTTATTTTTTTTGCTACTTTAATCTGATTAATAGCCGTAACAAAATTTTCCACCTTCAAGCCAGGGAAAGTCGATCGAAGAATAGAGGATTTTGAATCTCAGGGCGCGCTTGTCAAGAACTCCTGCCCCGCTCATGTACGGCTGCGCACCTTGCCGTATGTATGGCGTGTTAAAGGATTTGTATTTTGCAACCGTCGCACTCCCGACAATAAGCAGGGAGGGCCAGTTTACAGCCGGTCGCCAAATATTACCTTCCCCATTGAAAAATCGCCGCCCCCCAAGTCAAACCAGCACCGAAACCAGCCGAAGCAATAGTATCGCCCGCTTTAACTTTACCCAGACGCACAGCTTCGTCTAAGGCAAGGGGAATTGAAGCCGCTGAGGTATTGCCGTAATTTGCCAAATTGCTGATTACTTTTTCGGGGGGAATCTTTAGCCTTTGGGCAACTGCATCGAGAATCCGCTGATTAGCTTGGTGCAACAACAGCCAGTCAATTTCAGCAGCGCTAATATCTGCCCGAAACATAGCTTTTTCTATGACTTCCGGCACTTTTTTCACGGCAAAGCGATAGATTTCTTGACCATTCATTGTGATGGGTTCAAATCCGCCAACTGCAACGCTGACGCCCTCAATTAATTCTTTTGACTCGGCTTTGTAAGCCAAATTGAGAGACGAATTTTGCGTGCCGTCGCTCCGAATTTCAAATCCCAAAAAGCGATCGACTTCTGAAGCTTGCAATACCACCGCACCTGCACCGTCTCCAAATAGAATGCAAGTACCCCGATCCGACCAATTCACCCAGCGAGACAAAATATCTGCTCCGATCAGCAAAACATTTTGATAAACCCCTGTCCGAATGAACTGCGAGGCTGTAACTAAACCAAAAACAAAGCCCGAACAAGCTGCTGTCAAATCAAAAGCCACAGCTTTTGTGGCGCCCAACTGATATTGAATTTTACTGGCAGTGCCAAACAAATCGTCGGGACTTGAGGTCGCCAAAATAATCAAATCGATATCTGTCGGCGCAATCTCTGCCATTTCGATCGCTCTTCGCGATGCTTCCGACGCTAAATCGCACAAAGAAGTGCGATCGTCGGCCAGCCTACGCGAGCGAATGCCCGTTCGCGCCCCAATCCACTCGTCAGAAGTTTCTACAATCTGACTCAAACCGTTATTATCCAGCGAAACCTGCGGTGTACAAGAACCGCTACCCGTGACGGCAATGCCGAACCCTGATTGCTGCAACATTCCTCTCCATTTATGAGCGTTCGATCGAGAAATTAAAAATTAAAAACTACTAATTAAAATTATTTTTTAAACTGCTGAAATTACTTTTTTGGGAAGCAAAACCGCTTGTTTAAGCTGACATTTTTAATTTGACATTTTTAATTTTTAATTCCTACTTACTGCCTCTAATTCACAGCTTCTTGTTCCAGAGCGCTTTGCTGATTGGACGATCGAATTCGCTCCAGCACTTGGTTGTCAATAGCCTCCTTCGCCAAACGAATGGCATTAAAAATCGAGCCAGCTTGAGACGAACCGTGGCTGATAATGCAAACTCCAGCAACGCCCAATAGCAAACCGCCGCCGTGTTCAACGTGGTCTACCCGCTGCTTAAATCCTTGCAAGCTTTTTTGCAGCAGAGGATCGTTAATTTGATGTTGGAGTCCTTTGACTAATTCTTCCTTCAGCACTTGCACGACGACTTCGCCCACCGCTTCGGCAAACTTCAACAACACGTTGCCGACAAATCCGTCGCAGACAATCACGTCGAATTTCCCCGACAGCACGTCGCGGCCTTCGGCATTGCCCACAAAAGGAATGTTCGGATTGTCCACCAATAACTGGTGAGTCCGCACTGCCGCATCGTTGCCTTTAGAAGGTTCTTCGCCAATGTTGAGCAGGCCGATTTTAGGTTCGGCGACGCGCAGCACGCACTGGCTGTAAATAGTTCCCATAAGAGCGAACTGCTCCAAAAATTTGGGGCGGCAGTCCACATTAGCGCCGACATCGAGAATGAGTACAGAGCTGCCCGGTACCATTGTCGGCAAAACCGCACCGATCGCAGGGCGATCGATTCCGGGGAGCCGTCCCAACCTGAGCAGGGCAGCAGCCATTGCCGCGCCGGAGTGACCGGCGGACACCACAGCATCAGCTTGCTGCTGCTTTACCAAGTTCATCGCTACGTTAATCGAAGCGTTGGGCTTGCGTTTGAGGGCACTCAAAGGTTCTTCGTGCATTTCCACCGCTCCTTCAGAAGGAACGATTTCTAGCTGACCTGTAGAGACGCGGCCGATCGCGTCTTGTTGCCGGAGCGAGTCTTCTATTTGCTGCGGGTCGCCCACGAGCAAAATCTCTACGCCTAATTCTTCTTGTGCCTTAAGCGCTCCAGCTACAACTTCGGCGGGGGCATGATCCCCGCCCATAGCGTCTATTGCAATTCTTGCGCGTGTCGATCCCATTGACCAATGTTTGAGAAACACTAAAAATTCTACCAGGAAGTCAGGAGCGTGAATCCAGAAGTCTGAATAAAGAACTAAAATCCGCTCGCAACGGCGATCGGACAATTCTCATTTCCGACTACTCTGATAGAACTTGTTTTGTCACTACTTTACTATTTTTGACTGCCAATTGAAAAAATCAATGGAATAGTTTACATGACCGCAAGCACTTTAGTCCGGGAACCCCGGATTCATCCGTGGAGCAAGAAAAAAGCTCCCCATCCTGATCACTTGCCCCCGGATTTATCAGTGGGAGCGCTTTCTTCAATCTGAAATCTAAAATCTAAAATCTAAAATCGATTGACTTTAGGAGTAAAAAATGCTGGATTTATTTAGCTCAGGGATGATGTCTCTGTGGCTGGACATGGCTGGGGTAGGCACTGCCGCCCCTAATGCTGCGTCAGTGCTGGCTTGGCGGGGAGGGATGCCCGGGTTAGTGGTGGCCGAAGATTTGGCTTTTGGGCGAATAAATGCGGCCAATCCAGACTTGCCCGCAGAAGCGACGGTGCAGGAATATTTAAAAGACTTAAAAGACAAAAACCTGATTGATGGAAATCAGGGAATTTGGGTGCAAGCGGGAATGGTGCCACTGATAAGTCAGCAGGGGAAGACGCTGATGCCTGGGGCTTCGCTGACTAAGATTGCGACTTCTCTGGCGTCGCTGGAGACTTGGGGCGCGGATTATCAGTTTGAAACGCGCTTCCTAGCAACGGGGCCGATTAGCAATGGTGTATTGCAGGGAGATTTGGTGGTCAGCGGTGGGGGCGATCCGCTGTTTGTGTGGGAGGAGGCGATCGCCGTTGGCAATGCTCTCAATCAAATGGGTATCGAGCGCGTGGCGGGAAATTTGGTGGTGACAGGCAATTTTCGCATGAATTATGAGTTCGATCCTTTGGTCGCGGGGGAGATACTGCGGCAAGCTCTTGAGGGTAGCAATTGGCCTGCGGACGTGGTGGCAATGTATTCTAAGATGGCTCCAGGAACTAGAAAGCCCCAAGTAACGGTGGCCGGCAGCGTCATTGCTGAGAAATTTGTGACTTCGGGGCGTTTGCTGCTGAAGCGCCGATCGCTTCCTTTAGCCGAAATTCTCAAGCAGATGAACGTCCACAGCGACAATGAAATGGCTCAGATGCTGGCCGACGATTTGGGCGGGGCAAAAATAGTGCAGCAGCAAGCTACTTGGGCTGCGGGGGTGCCGGAGGACGAACTCCAATTAGTTAACGGTTCGGGATTGGGAGTGGAAAATCAGATGTCTCCGAGGGCAGCTTGTGGGATGATGCAGGCGATCGCCCGCAACCTTCAGACTACTGGGCTGACGATTGCTGACTTGTTTCCGGTGTCCGGGCGCGATCAAGGCACTGTGGCACATCGGCACATTCCGCGATCGGCTGTGGTGAAAACTGGTACTTTGGACACCGTGATTGCTTTGGCTGGAGCGATACCGACGCGCGATCGGGGTTTAGTTTGGTTTGCAATTATTAATCGCGGCACCGATTGGGACTCTTTGAGAGCGCAGCAAGATATATTTTTGCAAAAATTGGTGCAGCAATGGGGAACTGCATCGATTTTGCCACTAGCAATTACACCGCACATTGACGGCGCCAGACCTGCCTTGGGGGCAGCAAATCGTAGCGATATTTTGGTTGGAGGTTAAGAAATACGGGTTGAGTTGGGGTTCGGGGAAAGAGCACTGACAAAATAGCTTAGAATTGGAACAAGACTATTGTGCAAGAAGATGATCAAACTGCGATTAAAGAGATACGGGAAAAAACGCGAGACAAGCTACCGCATTGTAGCGATGAACAGTTCTACCCGCCGCGACGGCCGTCCCCTAGAAGAGCTCGGCTATTACAACCCCAGAAATAATGAAACCAGGCTGGATGTTCCAGCGATTGTCAAGCGCCTACAAGAAGGCGCTCAGCCAACTGACACCGTGCGTGACATCCTGAGAAAAGCCCATGTATTTGAACAAGTCGGAGCCGGAGCCAACGTTGAATCCAGCACAACAACAGTCAGCTAGTCCCAACTACGCTGGACTGGTTAAGTTTTTAATTGGGCCTTTTTTAGAGACCCCAGGCTCTTTGCGGGTTGATTGCGAACTGCACCCGCGCCAATCGCGGGTCTGGGTTAGGCTCGCTTTTGAAGATCCCGACAAAGGCAGGGTTTACGGTAGGGGCGGACGCAATATTCAGGCAATTAGAACTACGCTCGAAGCGGTGGCGCAGACGGCGGGTCAGTCCCTCTACTTAGATATATACGATGGCGAAGCAGGCGATCGTGGATCGGGGCCGCCCAGGGGCGATCGCGATCGTCCGGATCGCGACCGCCCAGATCGTGGCTCGCGGGAGCCGCGAGGCGACTTCCGACCCCGGACGCCACCTCCGTCGCCGAGTCCCTTGGCTAGCAGAACTCCGAGAGAACAACCTCGCCGTACTAACACACCTACGTTTAGAACGAGCAGAAATACTCCCGGTTATTAACTGCAGAGCCAAAAAACAATTTTAGATTTTAGATTGCCTGTTGTAAACTTTGTATTACAAGCCCCGCTGGATTTGAGATTGCCGATTTTGCGATCGGAAACAAATGTAAAATTTTAAATTTCAAATGTCAGCGGCATCAGGTTAATCTAAAATCTAAAATTTCACATCTAAAATCTAAAATTGCCTGACTTAATAGAAGGGAGATTTGATTTGTGCCTCAAGCACCAAACTCATTTGGGAGCTAAATCTAAAAGACGCCTTAGATACTAGGTAAAACCTAGTAACGGGCGTCTTTTTGTTCGCAAATAGTGACTGGTTGAACGTGTAGTTGTTAACTTTTAATTGCTTATTTGGAGGAGCTTATGTTGGCATGAGTGAAAAACTAACAATAGAGTTACCGAGCGCTCAAAGCGCAATGTCGCTGGCCGGTAATCAAGAAGAAAACCTGAAAATGATCTCTAAGCAAACCGGTGCTACCCTGGTAATGCGAGGGCAAGAACTGCTGATTTCGGGCACAAAAAGTCAAGTAGAATTGTGTCATAAATTAGTGCGATCGCTTTCCGACTATTGGAAATCCGGCAAAAATATTACCGGAGTTGAAATCCAGACGGCGCGCCAAGCTTTGGATACCAACCGCCAAGGCGATTTACAAGACTTGCAGCGAGACGTTCTCGCCAGAACCCGCCGCGGCGAAGAAATTAGAGCCAAAACCTTCAAGCAGCGGCAATACGTCCAAGCAGTACGCACGCACGACCTGACATTTTGCATTGGCCCCGCTGGTACTGGCAAAACATTTCTAGCAGCTATTTTCGCCGTGCAAGCGCTGTTAAGCAAGCAGTATGAACGGCTGATTTTAACAAGGCCAGCCGTGGAAGCTGGCGAAAAATTAGGGTTTTTGCCGGGAGATTTACAACAAAAAGTCGATCCATATTTGCGCCCGCTTTACGACGCCCTGCAAGAAATGATCGACCCTGAAAAAATGGCCGATTTAATGGAAAGAGGCTTGATCGAAGTAGCTCCTTTAGCTTATATGCGGGGGCGCACTCTCAGCAATGCTTTCGTAATTTTGGACGAAGCTCAAAATACGACGCCGGCTCAGATGAAAATGGTGTTGACTCGTCTGGGCTTTCGATCGAGAATGGTAGTAACGGGCGATATCACTCAAACAGATTTGCCGCCAAACCAACAGTCGGGATTGTCAGTTGCCCAAAACATTCTCCGCAACGTTGAGGGCATTGCTTTTTGCGAATTCTCTCAGGCGGATGTGGTGCGACATCCTCTAGTGCAGAGGATTGTCGCTGCTTATGAACTGCACGAAACATAGTCATTAGTCATTAGTCAGTAGTCATTGGTTGTTAGTTATTGTTGTTTTTAATTACCAATGCCCAATGCCCAATTCCCAATTCCCAATTCCCAATTCCAAATTCCAAATACCCAATACCCAATTCCCAAATTAAATTATGCCTAACCTGAAAGAATTCTTGGAAGCGTGCGAAAGATTGGGAACGTTGCGTTTAATCGTGACTAGCAGCGCGGCTGTGCTGGAAGTGCGCGGTTCAATTCACAAGCTGTTTTATGCGGAGTTGCCGAAGGGAAAGTATGCCAATATGCACGCCGAAATATTTGAGTTTCACCTAAATATGGACAAAATAAAACAGGTGAAGTTTGAAACGGGTGAGGCAAAAAGAGGCAATTTCACTACTTATGCAATTCGTTTTCTCGATGAGCAAAATGAGGCTGCTTTGAGCGCGTTTTTGCAATGGGGAAAGCCAGGGGAATACGAACCAGGACAGGTGGAAAATTGGCACGAATTGAAGGAAAAATACGGCGAAGTGTGGGAACCTACATCTGTTGAGGCGCTTTAAAAAATAGGTGTTTCTACCTTTAAATCGCATATTGGGGGCGGGCTCTCCTGTCCAACCCCTACTCCCCACAAGCAGAACATTTATTTTTGTGCAACAGGCATCTTGCCTGTTTATGAAAATGGTATAAAATATGATGTTTAACTGATTTTTTGTCTAATTTTTGAATTAATGAACCGCAGAGGGCGCAGAGAACGCCCAGAAGAGATAAAGAAGAGAAAGAGAAATATCAGGTTAATTGTTTGAATTTAATTGCGTATGAAGGTAATTTGGGGTTTTTGTCTGGTTTTGGCGGTACTTCTGTGGGGTGGCGTTGCGAGAGCGGGGGTTTTGGGCGATCGCATATCAAGTTTTCCCAATTGGGAAAGCAAGCCTCCTATCGCTGTAGCTAATGGAGATTTGGTATATCCAGACTGGATGGCGGGGAATTGGAATGTTTCTAGCACTTTGGTAGATTTAGCCGCTCCTTTAGCGCCAAATATTGTCACGCCAGGATTTGAAAGCAACCGCCAGTATTTGCAGCAGCCGATATTATTTAAAGTGCGATTTCAACCTGAAAAAAATCTTGGGTTAATTTCTAATTACACATTTAAAAAGACTCAAAAAATTGTAGCCGATCGCACTTTTAACGGTTTGAACATTGCCAAGGCTTATTTAGGCGATCGTGGCGTACTTTCGGTGAAAGTCGATCCGACCAATCCCAACCGCCAAATTACTGTTTTGAAAGGGGAACGCCAATTAATTTCGATTGTTACCAGTCGGGGAACTGAGACGCCGAATCCTCGGGAGTTTGTGTCTACAGAGATTTCTCAGCAGATTTTTCGGGGAGAGTCTGATATTTATTTAAATGAGGTGGAGACAACAACGGCTTATCGAGTTGTTGGAGGCGGGAAAAATGGCGATTCTGCGGATAAAAGAATTGAGGCCGATCAGGTGACAGCGATTTATTTGTCGCCGCAAGACCCGGATTATTTTGCTGCTGGCGGGCATCCTGTGGCTTTGTACCGATATCGGTTGGAGTTGGTGCGGACATAATTACATTGTCATCTCGATCGGTCTAGCGATCGGCTTTTTTTGCCCCTCTCTCTCCTTTCATCAGCTTTCCTAATCACAGTCATCAGTTAAACTGTCGCTCAACCCCTTTACAAACGTTAACAACACCGTTAATAATAGAAACATCATCCGAACATTGACAACCAAATACAGCAATCATAAAACCATGACAACAACCTTACAGCAGCGCGAAAGCGCCAACGTGTGGGAACGCTTCTGCGAGTGGGTCACAAGCACAGACAACCGCATTTACATCGGTTGGTTCGGCGTCTTGATGATTCCTACCTTGCTCAGCGCCACCATTTGCTACATCATCGCCTTCAT